>JAUYJN010000043.1 GCA_030700255.1 Candidatus Peregrinibacteria bacterium
ACAATCCCTCCTTCCGGGAAGAGTTTTTGTACAAGATAACGTACAAAATCTGTGCACGTGCACACTTCCACATGATCAAAATTCATTAAATTTGTTTTCGTACGTTTGGATTTTTTAGATTTCAGCATCTACATGCTCTCAAACATGCTTTTGGTTTACCAATTTGTTTAAAGAGCCGTTATTTCTTCTTACTTTCTATATATTCTCTTAGGCTTTCAACCCCTCTTTCTTTCAACCAGTATGGCATGAAAATACCTACATTACCTCTGCCGGTTACAAAGCCATCTTTTACATCGATCCATATATCTTTTAGGAATTTTCGAAATTCTTTTTCATCAAATGTTTTTTCGAAATTAGGGTGCCCGTATGCGAGAGCGTCTCCTTCTTGATAATGAAATTTGTTATCGGCCTCTTCATACCAGAATTCTTCGTAAGTCTCCTTATCGCTACTACCTATTTTCTCACTATCCCCCCTGGCTTTTAATACTTCGATAATCAGTTCTGCTGCGGCATCTTTTAGCTTCTTAGTCGTCCCGTACGTCTCAACCATTTTCACCGTTTCCGGATGATCTCTTTTGAGAACTTCTAAAATTGATCCCCCGTCTTTTAGAGGGTTGTCAGATTTTTTCGAGTTTTTATTTAGGAAATCAGCTATTTCTTTTGTTCGTTCGTCTCTTTCGAGGATTATCTTGGTTAAGTGCTCTTCTATTTGTCTTCTAGTTGGGTGATGTTCTTCTGCAGCCCAGCTTTTGTCCGCATTATGTTCAAATTCCAGATAGTACGATACTTTCTCCGTTCCATACTTGTCATCCCTTGATACAATTATATATATATATAAGTCCCCACCAAGGATTAATTTTTTTTCTTGTTTGAGGAGTATTTGGAATATGGCGTCGAATAGCTTCATATGGTTTTATTTATTGTGTGGATTTATTGTATAGATTTTTTAGCAAAATAAAAGAGCCCCGTGAGGGGCTCTTTATCAAGTATTATTCAATAATCTTAGTAATAACTCCAGCTCCAACTGTTCGTCCTCCTTCACGGATAGCGAAACGAGTGTGGTCATCTAGAGCGATAGGAGATCCAAGAGTGATAACCATTTTTACAGTATCACCTGGCATAACCATTTCTACTCCTGCCGGAAGCTCGATCTCTCCGGTTACGTCAGTTGTACGGATGTAGAACTGAGGTTTGTAACCTTTGAAGAATGGAGTGTGTCGTCCACCTTCTTCCTTTGAAAGAACGTAGATTTCAGATTCGAATTTAGTATGTGGAGTAATAGATCCCGGTTTACAAAGTACTTGTCCTCTTTCTACGTCTTCTCTTTCGATACCACGTAGTAGGATACCTGCATTGTCTCCAGCTTCACCACGATTAAGTGTCTTGTGGAACATTTCTACTCCGGTAACGACAACTTTTTTAGTATCTCTAATACCTACGATTGCGATCTCATCACCAGTGTTAACAACACCTTGATCGATACGTCCGGTTACTACAGTACCACGACCTTTGATCGAGAATACATCTTCAACCGGCATAAGGAATGGCTTATCAAGATCACGTTGTGGAGTTGGAATGAAGTCATCAAGAGCTTGAAGAAGCTCTTTGATAGGCTCAGCCCATGCACCACCTTCTTCAATAGCTTTAAGTGCAGATCCCTTGATAATAGGAGTAGTGTCTCCAGGGAATTCGTACTTAGTAAGAAGATCACGTACTTCCATTTCTGAAAGTTCAGCAATCTCAGGATCAGCAAGATCCATCTTGTTAAGGAATACCACGATATGTGGCACGTTAACCTGACGAGCAAGAAGGATGTGCTCACGAGTTTGTGGCATAGGCCCATCTGCTGCAGATACTACCAGGATTGCTCCGTCCATCTGAGCGGCACCAGTAATCATGTTCTTCACGTAATCAGCATGCCCTGGACAGTCAACGTGAGCATAGTGACGTTTCTCGGATTCGTACTCAACATGTGATGTTGAGATTGTAATACCACGTGCCTTTTCTTCAGGCGCGTTGTCGATTGCAGCATAGTCTTTCTTTTCACCACCTGGTGAGAAAAGCATAGATAGGGCTGCAGTTAGGGTAGTTTTACCATGATCCACGTGACCGATGGTTCCCACATTTACATGTGGCTTACTTCTGTCAAAATCTGCCATTTTTAACTTATGTTAGAGGTTATTAATTTTATATATAATGTTTCTTGCATACTCACGCTCGCCGATTTTAAGAGATATTGCCCCTGAAATCAAGAGATTTTGCTTTATTTTGAGCGTTTAGCGATTATTTCTTCGGCAACGTTACGTGGTACCTGCGCATAATGAGCTAGTTCCATAGAGTAAGTTGCGCGTCCTTGTGTATTAGAACGTAGATCAGTCATGTATCCAAACATCTCAGAAAGTGGTACTAAGGCCTTTATGAATTTGACCATACCTCTATCTCCTGATTCTTGGATTTGTCCACGACGAGCTGATAAATCACCCATCACATCTCCGAAGTAATCATCCGGAGTTACAACCTCAACTGCCATAAGTGGTTCAAGGATAGCAGGTCCGGCTTTGCGAGCGGCTTCTTGGAAACACATTGATCCTGCGATTTCAAATGCTAGCTGACTCGAATCCACATCATGGTAAGTACCATCAAGCAATTCCGCCCTAATATCTACTATAGGATATCCCGCTACTATACCACGACTCATTGCTTGTTGTATACCCTTATCTACTGATGGAATGTATTCTCTTGGGATACGCCCTCCGGTAACAGAGTCTACGAATTCGTATCCTACCCCAAGCTCTTGTGGTCCAAAGTTCATTATTACGTGACCATATTGTCCACGACCACCAGACTGTTTTGCGTATTTGAGTTCATGCTTGATTGTTTGAGTAATTGTCTCACGGTAAGCTACTTGAGGGGCGCCAACATTCGCTTCTACTTTGAATTCTCTTTTCATACGATCAACTAGGATATCCAGATGAAGCTCACCCATTCCTGCGATTATCGTTTGTCCGGTTTCGTGATCAGATGATACTCGGAAAGTTGGGTCCTCTTCAGAAAGTTTATTGAGCGCAATACCCATTTTTTCTTGATCGGCTTTTGTCTTTGGTTCGATTGCGATAGAGATAACCGGTTCAGGGAAGCTCATTGATTCTAGAACGATTTGTTGAGATGGATCACATAGAGTATGCCCTGTGAATGTTTTTTTAAGTCCAACTACCGCCGCAATATCCCCAGCTCCTACTTCTTTTACCTCTTCACGAGAGTTTGCATGCATACGTACTAGACGTCCGATACGTTCTTTCTCCCCGGTGTTTGGATTGTAAACATATGACCCCGCTTCAAGCTTACCTGAATATACGCGTACGAATGTAAGTCGTCCTATAAATGGATCAGTCGCTACTTTAAATGCTAGGGCTGCTGTTGGAGCATCTACAGATGGCTTTCTTGTAAGTTCTTTCTCCTCATTGTCCGGGTCGTGTCCAGTTACGTGGTCTACATCTAGCGGAGAAGGTAGATAGGCAACCACAGCATCAATAACCAGTTGTACACCTTGGTCTTTTAGGGCGGACCCGCAAAGTACAGGGTACAATTGACTTGATACAGTTCCTATTCGAAGCCCTTTGTTGAGCTGCTCTACTGTAAGTTCTCCATTTTCAAGGTATGCATTCATCATTTCTTCTGAAATCTCACCTACTTTTTCCATAAGTGTTGCACGGAATTTCTCTGCTTTATCTTTCATGTCAGCCGGAATCTCGATTTCTTCAACCACTTCTCCATGAGCACCTTTGAATTCGTATGCTTTCATTTCAACCAGATCTATTACTCCATTGAATGATGAGTCAGCCCCTATAGGTAGTTGAATTGCAACGGCATCCTTTGAAAGTCTGTCATGAATAGAGTTGAGTGACATATAGAAGTCAGCTCCCATTTTATCCATTTTATTTATAAAACATATACGAGGTACATCATATTTATCAGCTTGTCGCCATACTGTTTCTGATTGTGGCTCTACACCTTGTGAACCATCAAATACTGCAACCCCTCCATCTAGTACACGCATTGAACGCTCTACTTCAACAGTAAAGTCAACGTGACCCGGGGTGTCGATGATATTGATTTTTGTCCCTTTCCAAGAACAAGTAGTTGCCGCGGAAGTAATAGTAATTCCACGTTCTTTTTCTTGGTCCATCCAGTCCATTTGAGATTCCCCATCATGAGTTTCTCCAATTTTGTGCACCTTTCCGGTGTAGAAAAGAATACGCTCTGTGACAGTTGTTTTTCCGGCATCAATATGAGCACAGATACCAATATTTCTCACCTTGAGTAAGTCTTCTGACATGTTTTTAAAATTAAATTTTAGTTAAATATTTTGGTTTGTTTTCTTGACTATTAAAACAGCCTAATTCCGTTATATAGTCACGCAAACCCGCCAGATTATAAGGGATTGGCTTAAGAAGTCAATGAATTATAATTTAGAATAACCGGTTAGGTATAGCCCGGTCGTTCCCATCCCTTAAGTGAGTGATTACCTCAGAAATACTGGCTTGCTGTGAGATTTATGTTATAGTTAAAAACTTAATAATATAACTTTAAAAAAATGTCGAACGGTGTAAGTTGGTGGAGCGAAAAGAAAGGAGATGACACTTATAATATAGTTGCGCCAAGTCTCAATGATGCGGCCGGTATTTTACAGGACCCAACTCTTAAAGATTTCCCAGTCGTTTTACATTTGCGGGTCGGGGAGACAAGAGCAGGTGTTTTAGAGGAATTGCAATCCCTAGGAGTTGCTGCGGAAGAAACTAGAGCTAGATTGCAGATTCGGGAAATTCCGTTCGATCCGCTGAAAATGGATATTCAAGCGATGCGTTATATGGTGGGAGTTGCCAAAAGAACTTTACTTCCCATAGCAGATGGTTTTGAAGCGGTCGATGGCAGGAAATTTATAGTGAAGCAACGTCCTGATGACAAATGGCGTTGCGAAGGTTTCCATGGCTTTCCTATAGATGACTTGAACTCCGCGAACCGATCCCTCTCTGATTCTTTTGATAAAAATCGATTATTCAAGCCTTACGACAGCCGTGAGGAAGCGCTTGCCGTCATTGTTGAGGCATTCACGACTTTCGGATGGATAGTAAGAGATGAGAAAGTGTAATTAAATCGCTTTTTTCTTGACTTATCGTACTATTAAGAGTACTATTGATAGTGTGATAGATAGTACGATTCGTGCCTACTTTGCATCACATGTGTGCTACATACTATATTTTAATCTTTTTTTATGAATATTTTAGCCGCAAACGAGCTTAAGGTGAAAGGGGTCTCCGCTCTGGAGGATGCCCTCTCCCACGATGATCGGGCATTCATCACCGTGCGCGGAAAAACCAAATATGTTGTGTTGACCGTGGATGAGTACGATAATTTAAGGGAATGCGAATTGGAGAGATTGTTGAGGGAGGCAAAGGAAGATATTGCGAGAGGAGATTATACTCAGGAAACCGTTGCGGAGCACGTTAAAAGATTAACGAAAGAATTAAATGACGAAAATTAATTTCACGAAAAAATACAAGAAAATTGAAAAAATATTTTTGAGAAAACATCCTGACTTGCTCAAGAGATATATAAAAACACTTGAATTTTTGGAAATTAATCCATTCTACCCATCACTTGGTCTTCATAAATTGAAAGGTATGGAGCTTTATTCCGTATCAATCAACATATCTTATCGAATTACTTTGGAGTTTTTTATAGAAGGTGATGAGGTCACTTTGATCCGTGTCGGTAGTCATGAGGAGGTGTATTGATCCGTTTAGCGTAGTGTAGGATGAGTGTAGCCGATCGTTACAGCTGGTTTCCTCGTTACATCCAGATAAATAAAAGTCTTTGTTTCCCGATTATAGAAAATATTATCATCTAGGTCGCCGAATTGCGTTCCAGATGCCTCTAGCGCGGCTTCAATCTCCCAGAATTTCTCATTCATTTCCTTATAATTATTATCCGCTCGCTCTTCTTCTTCCGGATTTAATTCCTTCGCATCCGCAAGGCAGCTTAAGACTCTTGGGTCCCCGTAGAGCTCACCATAATCATCAAATCCGCTACCGAGATGCCAGATATATGGTTTGAAGCCCGTACTTTCCAAATTTTCCCAGCTTGAGACGAACCAACTTTGTCCTTTATCTTGATAACCGAATTGAGGTTCTATTGTTCTGACATATGGCAGTCGGGCCAGAGCTTCCCTCGCAAGAATCGTATTATGGAATTCGATATAGCCCGGATTATGAGTCGCTGTTGATTTTTTAACAAAGAAGGATGTTCCTTTGTAAGTAAGTCTTGCATAACTTACAATATCGAGTCTCCGTATAGTCGTGGCTTCATCATCCCACCATGTTCTGTGTGATTTTCCAAGTAACTGTACTTCCAATTCCGTAGCCCTATCAATATGAGGTTTGTCCGGTTTCAAATATGCTCCGCGCGTCTCTTTCATCGCATCCCAAAGTTTTCTCGGTGTATCAAGGAGTTTATCTTCTTCCCTTATTATATCCCAGTCGTAACTCTCGTGATTCCACTTGCATTCGTATTTATCTTTGAGCGTGAGATTTTCGGGATTATAGGCATCTTCAGCCTCTTTTATTAGACGAAGGGCAGTTTTTATTAAACCCCTTTGCTCCTTCAACATTCGCCTAAATTGATCATTGTATGCGAGTTTGCGATTTGGTGTCTCAAAGAATGTTGATACGTGTTCGGTGGATTGTGGCATGATTTGTTTTATCGCCTCTTGAATAAAAGGTTGCGTATCAAGATTTAACGATAGCGTTGTCATAGTGTTGAAATTAATTTTTTTTAAAATTCATGAGGAGCTATTATGGCATATTGCTAATGATTGTAAAGTGTGACCATGAATGTTGGGCGGTGGGTTTGTTTTAGCTAAGCCATTATTAGAATTTTACAAAACTGCCCACACCATTTGGGCAGGGCGGGGTTTTGTGGTATAATGGATACGGTATAGGGCTAAATAGTTGATTTTTGGAAATGAACTAGTTATAATATAAATGTTTTCAGAAATAAACTGATTAATCTCAGGATTCATGATAAATAAAACCATTATAGAACAGCAAAATCCGTGGTGGAAAGCGGGTAAACTCGATAGGAAGATGTTCCCGCGTTATATTTTACCTGAGTTGATAAAAAATCTAAAAAACTCAAAAATTCTCGCTTTGGTTGGAAGCAGGCAAGTTGGTAAATCATCCTTGATGGATTTAATGATCGAAGATTTACTTAAAAGTGTGAAACCGACAAACATACTTTATTTTAATCTTGATGATTTTAGTATTCAGGAACTTTTTAGCTCCCCCGGAAGTTTTATTTCTTATCTGGGAGGCATTACCGAGAAAAAGTATATCTTTATCGATGAGGTGCAGAGGCTTCCTTCTCCCGGATTATTTTTGAAGACCATTTATGATCTCCATTTAAATATAAAATTGGTGGTGAGCGGGTCGTCGCAACTTGAACTACGGTCTAAGCTGAAAGAATTTCTCGTCGGTCGTATGCGACAGTTCGAAATCTCCAGATTGCATTTCGAAGAAATGCTTTCACTGAATCCCAATATTCCGCATGAAACGATTCTTACCGAAATGCTTACCTATGGAGGCTATCCCGATATTGCGAAGGAGCAAAATGACTTGGAAAAACAGCGACTTATCGGTGATGTTTATGAGACATATTTGAAAAAAGATATTTCGGATTTTGCGAAAATCGATGATGTAGGTGCATTTAATAAGTTAATTATATTGCTCGCTTCGCAGATAGGAAATTTATTGAATATAAATAAACTTTCCGACACGCTTCGTATTTCCGAATATAAGGTGAAGCAGTATCTGGATATTCTCGAGGGTACATTTATTATAAAATTGATACCTCCGTTTTGTGGGAATTATCAAAAAGAGATCAGGAAAACTCCAAAAGTATTTTTTATGGATCTTGGGCTAAGAAATTATGTACTGAAGAATTGGGGTGAACTTGAAATGAGGGTTGATAAGGGGGCATTGTTTGAAAATGCGGTATTCCTGGAAATGTATGGCAGGGATATTTATAAGGAGAAAAATTATTATTATTGGCGCACCACCAATCAGACCGAAATTGATTTCGTTATTCGAAGCGGTACCGAACTGTATGCGATTGAAGCGAAATATGGTTCGCGAAGTGTTCCCAAAAGTTTTCTTACTTTTAGGAAATTTTACCACGGCTCTTTATGCAAGGTGGTTACCCCTTCCGATGTGTACGAATTTTCTATTTTATGAAGTAGTTATCTGGCGAAAAATATATGATTATGAAAGTGTTGGCACAACTCGGGCTCGCGGAGAATGAATCGCAGGTGTATCTGAAGCTCTTGCAGGCTGGTAAAGCGCCGGCTTCGGTGATCGCGTATCAGCTGAAATTGCCGCGCACTACGGTGCAGAATATTTTGCTCCGGCTGGAGGCCGAAGAGGTGGTGAAGAAATCCATCGATAAAAATACCTCCATCTATGCGCCCGTGCATCCCGAGCAACTGCTTCTCCTCGTGGAGATGAAGAAGCGTAAAAAGAGTCGCGAGTTCGACATGCTCGCAAGCGACCTCAAAAAAATTGTTCCCGAAATGCTCGGGATGATGAAGGGTAATATCAATATTCCGAATGTGCGGTTCTACAGGGGTGAGGAGGGTGTGCGCAAGGTGCTTTTTGATACGCTTACTTCGAAGACCGAGCTCAAGGATTTTGCGAATATAGACGCAATGTTTAAATATGTGAAGGATATCAATGACGAGTATGTGGCCGAGCGCGAGAAGACGGATGTCACCAAGCGAAGCTTGCTTCTGGATACGCCGTTCGCGCGCGAGGTATATGGCCACGGATATTCGTCGAAATCGCACAAGGGCTACAAGTGGATTGATTCGAATCTCTATCCATTCACTATCGAGATGAATATTTATGATGGGAAAGTGTCATACCTCACTTATGTCGAAAATGATCTCGTGGGTGTCATCATCGAGAATCAGTATATTTATGAAATGCACAACTCCATGTGGAATTTCGTGTGGGATCATTCGTGAGGCTACTTTATTCCGATTTTCCAAATATTTTTTTCCAAAAAAGCTTCGATGGTTTGTCGGTTCGCCTTGTTGATGAGATTTGAATGAGAGAGCTTGTTTTGTTTCGCATATTCACCGAGGGTGATGATTTTTTTATCTTCCAAATACGCTAATCTCTTGTGATAGCTGTTTGTCAGTGCTTTGCCCACAATGTCTTCCATGATGGAGGCAGCCTCTTTTGCATCAAATTCCCTGAATGCATCGTAGTATTTCTGTCTATCGATAAATTTTATATTAATGGGAACGAATCCTTCCCGTATTAGTAAATAGTTATTGATGGCGCGTCCGATGCGTCCATTACCGTCTACAAACGGATGTGTGTACTCAAAAGCAAGATGTAGTTTTGCAATTCGTTTGATGATACTTTCATGGCTCAAGGCATTATATTCCGCAAGCATTTTTTCAAGTCGACCGACGACTTCTTTCGGATTTGGAGCTATATGACTTCCCACTCGTACAAATTCGTTCGCATTTCTGAATCTTCCTGCAATTTCATCGTTAATATTTGAAATCAGCATTTTGTGCAGTGACAGAATGACTTCAAGATTGAGTTCTTGCGCCTTTGCTTTTTTTTCTATGTATGAGACAACTCGTGCAAGATTTTTCGCTTCAAAAACTTCTCTTATGGAGATGTATCTGTCCAGGTCAATTTGCAGGAGTATCTTTTCCGTTTCTTCGAGGGAGAGTGTGCTGTTTTCAATCGCATTTGAATTATAGACTTGTTCGGCTACTTCGGCTTCCGCTATCAGTTGAATAAGCGCATCTTTTTCTATGGATGCATCGTAGTACCTCTTGCGAAGAGTCTGTATTTTTTGAATAGTGTTCATTGTCTATAAATTTGTCGTTGATATGTTTTATAGTATATCATTTCACGACTTTCGTCAATTAAATCGTGAAAAACTCGTGAAAAAGCATATATTTTCACGATTCCGAATGAGGGGATTGTTTGCTATAATTAGCGGATACGTTTTTATTAGTATCGAGCGAAATGAGCGAATGCTTTGTTGGCTGCGGCCATCTTGTGAGATTCTTCTTTTTTCTTCATAGCGTTACCTAGACCCTCTGTCGCTTCCATTAATTCTCCAGCTAGGCGGTCAGCCATTGCTTTTCCTTTTTTAGCTTTTGCAGAGTTAAGAATCCATCTGAATGCAAGCATTTGTTGTCTACTTGGAGTTACCTCTATAGGTATCTGGTAAACCGCTCCAGCTATACGTTTAGGACGTACTTCAAGTGTTGGTTTAACATTTGCAATTGCCATTTCAAAAGCTTTCTCAGGGTTTTTTGCACCTCTTTCAGCCATTATACGAAGAGTGTCTTTGAAGATTCTTCGTGCAATACTTTTTTTACCACGTTCCATGATGTAGTTGATAAATTTCTCCTGCATCGGATTTGAATTCTGTGGAATGTATTGTTTTACTGTTAGCATTAGTCGTATTTAGTTGTTATTACTTAACTTTAGGTCTCTTTGAACCGTAACGTGAACGACCTTGTCGGCGTTTATCAACTCCCTGTGTATCGAGAGTACCACGTACGATATGATATTTAACACCGGGAAGATCTTTTACACGACCACCACGTATTACTACGACCGAATGTTCTTGTAGGTTGTGACCTTCTCCAGGAATATATGCATTTACTTCAATACCATTAGTTAGACGAACTCTGGCAAATTTACGAAGCGCCGAGTTAGGTTTCTTTGGTGTCATAGTTGTCACCTTAGTACATACTCCACGTTTAAAAGGAGCCGGTTGCCCAATAATCTCATTATTTTTAAGAGTATTGATTCTAAAAGATAATGCACGCGCCGGGTTTGACCGGACTTTCTTTTTTCGTCCTTTTCTAACTAATTGATTAATAGTTGGCATGTATAATTGTTATTAGTATTGCCTTCGCTTCTTTTTAGAAAGCTTTGGGATTTTAATAGGTTGATTTGCTAAATGCAAGCCATTTTTTGTAATTATTCTTCAAATCCGTTCGCTTTTCTGAAAATTGCGTCAGCAGGTATAAGCTTACCGATGATAACATTCTCTTTAAGTCCGGAAAGTTTATCAATCTTCTTTGTAGTAGATGCTTCAACCAGAACACGGATTGTCTCCTGGAATGATGCTGCAGAAAGCCATGAATCTGTTTGTAGAGATATTCTTGTAAGACCAAGTAATAACCTCTCAGCCAGAGCCGGTTTCTTACTACCTTTGTTTGCGTTATCAAATTCGATTACGTCTATTACTTGTCCAGGTAGAAGGTCTAGAGCTTCCGGTGTAATAACACGTACCTTCGAAAGCATTTGTCTCGCAATAATTTCGATATGCTTATCATTGATCGTTTGTCCTTGTGAAGCATAGATACTTTGCACTTCTGTAATAATGTATTTTTGTACAGCGTATATACCTTGCAATCCTAGGAGGTCCCTCAAATTTACGTGACCTGTTGTCAAAACCGTACCGGCAGATATATCTTGATTGTTTCTTACTTTTACATTTCTTCCTGCAGGTACTTTGTAAGTTTTTGTTACAACTCCATCAGATTTGATAATTATTTCCAGGTCAGAAACAGATGATACTATTCCATCCTCGCCAACGCGTAGATTTTTCTTATTCTCCACGTTTCTTGCAATAGCTTGTTTTTCTTTTACCTTATCTCCTTTTTTCACACTTGCTTCAAATCCATCTGCAAGTAGGTATTTTTTCTCGATTGGTTCTTTTGACGTTACGGCTATTTCTTTTTTACCGGCTTTGCTAGTTATTTTTACGATACCATCGATTTCAGAAAGAATTGCAGGTGATTTTGGTGGACGAGCTTCAAATAATTCCTCTACACGAGTTAGACCTTGTGTAATATCTTGCCCTTCAGTTGCGATACCACCCATATGGAAAGTACGCATAGTAAGCTGAGTACCAGGTTCACCGATAGATTGTGCGGCGATAATACCGACTGCAGTTCCTATTCTTACAGTGGCATTTTTACCAAGATCTCGACCATAACATTTTTGACAAATACCACCCGGAGTCAAACATGTAATAACAGATCTTACATGTACTTCCTCTACATTGCTCGCCTCGATTAATTTCAAAGTATCTTTATCTATTTCGATTCCTTTTTTCACAATCGCTTTACCTTTGGTATCTTTTACTTCCTCTGCAAGAACTCTTCCGAAGATACGTTCTCCAAATTCCTCACCAATTGCTGCACTTTCCTCTCTAGTTATTAGATGAGCTGCTTTTGATCCACAGTCGATTTCACGGATAACAACATCTTGAACCGCATCGACCAGACGACGAGTCAAGTAACCGGCTTCCGCAGTTTTAAGCGCAGTATCTGACTTACCTTTACGTCCTCCATGTGTTGCAATAAAGTATTCCAAGATAGAGAATCCTTCTTTCAAATTTGATTTGATAGGAAGTTCGATAGTTTTTCCGGCAGGATTTGCAACGAGACCTTTCATACCACAGAGCTGAGTAATTTGTCCCCAGTTACCACGCGCACCAGAGTCGATTTGGTAGAAGATATCGTTTTCTTGATCGAAACCTTTGATCATTTCCTTTGCTATATCCGCCTTTGTACGATTCCAGATTTTAATTGCGTTGTGGTATCTTTCATCTACAGTGATAAATCCTTTCCAGTATTGGTTGTTGATCTTTCTTACGATTTCATTTGCCTCATCTAAGATTTCTTGTTTTTTTGCAGGCACGACCATGTCTGAACTTGCAATACTGATTCCGGATTTTGTAGCGAATTTAAATCCAATACGTTTTGCTTCATCACAGAATCTTGCAGTAATCTCCTCACCACATTTATCGTAAATATCAGAGATCAAAGAGATCATCTTCTTTTTTGTGATGTTTTCATTTACGTATTCTACGGCCTCCGGCACAAATGAATTGAAAATCAATCGACCAACTGTCGTTTCAATTATTTCACCTCTTGGACGAGCCA
Source organism: Candidatus Peregrinibacteria bacterium (assembly GCA_030700255.1). Classification (NCBI taxonomy): domain Bacteria; phylum Candidatus Peregrinibacteriota; species Candidatus Peregrinibacteria bacterium. The sequence goes on from JAUYJN010000043.1 coordinate 13,049, forward strand.
TTACTCTTGAATGTAGAGTTATCGCACCGAGACGGTATAGAGCTATAGCATCATTTAGATCAGCTACAGGCTTACCTTCACCAGTCTTACCTTCCATCATTTGAGTTAAGTAGTAGCAACCAAGAATCATATCTTGAGTTGGAGTTATAATAGGTTCTCCAGCTGCCGGTTTCAGTACATTGTTTCCAGCAGACATGATAGTTTGAGCTTCCTTTTGAGCTTTTTCCGATAGAGGTAAATGAACGGCCATCTGGTCACCATCGAAATCGGCATTGAACGCCGTACATACCAGAGGGTGAATTTGAATCGCCTTACCTTCGATCAATACCGGTTGGAATGCTTGAATACCAAGTCTGTGTAGAGTTGGAGCACGATTTAGAAGTACGTAACGATTTTGAGTTACTTCTTCTAATATATCCCAAACCTCACGTTTGTTTTGTTGAATAAATTTTTCAGCACTCTTGATGTTGTGAGCGTAACCATCTTTGATAAGTCTTCCGATTACAAATGGTCTAAATAGTTCAAGTGCCATTGATTTGGGAATACCACATTGATTAAGTCGGAGCTTTGGCCCAACGACGATTACAGAACGTCCGGAATAATCCACACGTTTACCAAGAAGATTTTGACGGAAACGACCTTGTTTACCTTTTAACATATCTGATAGTGAACGAAGCTTACGTTTGTCTCCCGAGTTGAATACTGTTTTACCTTGGCGTGCTGAATTGTTGATAAGAGTATCAACAGCTTCTTGAAGCATACGTTTTTCATTACGACATATAACTTCCGGCGCACCGATACTCATCAGTCTTTTAAGACGATTGTTACGGTTGATAACACGACGATATAGGTCGTTCAAATCTGAAGCCGCAAAACGTCCTCCATCAAGCTGTACCATAGGACGTAGGTCCGGTGGTATAACCGGAAGTACTGTCGATACCATCCACTCAGGTTTGATACCGGCTTGAAGTAAAGATCCGGCAAGCTTGATACGTTTGATTATTTTCTTTTGCTTTTGCCCTGATGCTTTTTTAAGTTCTTGTTCCAGACGTTTGATTAATTCTTCAAGGTCAATTTTTGAAATTACTTCACGTATAGCTTCTGCTCCGATCCCTCCTTTGAATACATGTCCAAATTTCATAGATAGTTCTCTGTATTCAAGTTCTGAGAAGATAGCCGTCTCTTTGATGCTTTTTAACTCAGATAATGCAGAATCAACCTGTTCAGTAAGACGTTCTATTTCAGCTACATTAGACTGCTCCAGTTCTTGTAAGTTTTTTTCCGCAGCTTTGTTACCTGATTTTATCTCTTGTTCGTACAAAGTGGCAGCATTTTTAAATTCTTTTTGAATTCTTTGTTTGTGAGCTTTGAACTCTTCACTTACTTGAGATATAGCTTCTTCTTTTGCCTTTTCATCAACTTGTGAAACGATGTATGCAGCAAAGTAGATTACTTGCTCCATAGCTTTGATCGGTAGATCCAGAAGAAGACCTATACGACTTGGAGTAGATCGTAGGAACCAAATGTGAGTAACCGGAACCGCAAGTCTGATATGTCCCATCCTTTCGCGACGAACGACAGATCGAGTTACTTCAACTCCACATTTTTCACAAATAACACCTTTATAACGTACACCTTTGTATTTACCACAGTAACATTCGTAGTTCTTAGTTGGCCCGAATATTTTTTCGCAGAATAGACCATCTTTTTCAGGCTTTTGCGTTCTGTAGTTTATGGTCTCAGGTTTTTTCACTTCTCCGTGTGACCAGCTTAAGATTTGCTCAGGAGATGCAACTGCGACTGCTATCGCATTGAATTGTCCCGGATCTTGGTTGAGTTTCTTATTCATTGATATGTGAATTAAATTTTTAAAATAATTTATTGTCTTTTAACAGGCGAGGTTAGAATTTTGTTTATGATTTATCATCATCTGACTCCACCTCTTCCACCTCTTCCACCTCAACCGTTACTTCCAGGTCATCATCTTCCACAACGTCCGGCAAATCTTCAAAGTCATCGTCTACATCATCCGCCTCAAGAGCTTCCATCTCCTCTTCCGTTGGTTCAAAGTCAGCCTTTTCTATATCTACACGGATTTCTTCAGGCTCTTCTTCTTCTATTTCTATTTCTTCCATATTACCTAATTCTGTATCGTCTATATCGTGAGTGTAAGCTTCGTCACGTTCTCCGAGCTCAGCTATTTCTTTTTGCACATCCGGAGAAATTGGTACATGGATCTCCTCTTCTACTTCAAGGATTTCTTCAGCATCTACCATCCCATCAACAGAAGTGATATCATCTTGCATCATAAGATCTACGTTTAACCCTAGACTTTGTAATTCTTTCACAAGAACATTAAATGATTCAGGTATTCTAGGTCTCTTGATAGTTTCTCCTTTGACGATTGATTCATATGCTTTGGCTCTTCCATATACGTCGTCTGATTTGATAGTTAGCATTTCTTGAAGAGTGTAAGCTGCACCGTAAGCTTCGAGCGCCCATACCTCCATTTCTCCGAACCTCTGCCCTCCATGTTGAGCTTTACCTCCAAGTGGCTGTTGAGTAACGAGTGAGTATGGACCAACAGAACGTGCGTGAATTTTATCTTCCACTAAGTGACTTAATTTTAATATATATGAGATACCAACTGTAGTTCTGTGGTGAAAAGGTTCTCCGGTTTTACCATTGTAAAGTTGGATTTTCCCATCAGCCGGTAAATTTGCCGCTTTGAGCAGTTCATCCACCTTCTCATGACTAATACCATCTAGGGCAGGGGTAGCGATTTTGAACCCAAGCTCTTTTGCAGCCCATCCTAAATGCGTCTCAAGAATTTGTCCGATATTCATACGTGAACTTACTCCGAGTGGGTTCAAAATCACATCTACCGGAGTTCCATCCGGTAAGTATGGCATATCTTCTTCCGGTACTATGATTGAGATCACACCTTTGTTACCATGTCGCCCAGCCACTTTATCTCCAACAGATATTTTACGAGTTTGAGCTACTGATACTCTGATTTGTTTGTTTACACCGGTTGTAAGTTCGTCACCATCTTCACGACTGAAGATTTGGATATCAACGACTTTACCACCTTCTCCACCCGGGAGTTTAAGGGATGTGTCTTTTACGTCACGAGCTTTGTCTCCGAAGATTGCTCGGAGTAGACGTTCTTCAGCCGTTAATTCTGTCTGTCCTTTTGGTGTAATTTTACCGACCAATATATCACCTTCCTTTACATGAGCTCCTATACGTACGATACCTTCTTCATCAAGATCTTTTAATCTTCCTTCACCAACATTTGGAATATCTTTTGTTACATTCTCAGGCCCAAGTTTTGTATCTCTTACATCAACATTAAATGTCTCTATATGAACTGATGAATAAAGATCTCTTTTAAGTACATTCTCAGAAATAATAACCGCATCTTCATAGTTATAACCTTCCCAAGACATGTAAGCTACGAATAGATTTTGTCCTAGGGCAAGCTCACCATGATCGATAGCCGGACCGTCAGTAAGGACATCTCCTTTTTTGACCTTATCACCTCTGTTAGCTCTTGTCCTTTGGTGTATGCTAGTACCTTGATTTGATCTTTGGTATACAAATAAGTCGTACGTCTTTCTTTCACCATTATCATATTGTACAACTATTTGTTCCGCATCCGCACTAACTATAGTACCATCTTCTTCAGCTATAATGACTTGAGCTGAACTTTGTGCGGCCGCAGCCTCCATACCTGTTCCAACTACCGGAGCACTTGGTCTAAGTAGAGGTACTGCTTGACGTTGCATGTTCGATCCCATAGATGCACGAGTATTATCATCATGCTCGAGGAATGGAATAAGTGCAGTCGTTACAGATATAATTTGTTTTGGTGATATATCGATATGTGTAACATCATCTATATGCATAGATCCCGGCTCTCCATCCTTTCTTGCCGCAACACGATTTGTTGTGAATTCCCACATATCATTTATTTCTGAACTTGCTTGCGCAATCACTAAAACTTTTTCTTTTTCCGCATCGAAATATTCAATTTTAGTTCCAACATATGGATCAACTTTTACCTCATCAAGATTTTTGATTTTTTCAATTTTCTCAGCAAGTTTTTCATCTATTACCGTACCTGATTTAATTATTACAGACTCCCCTTTCTTTACAGTCTCCCTTATAGTTCTTCCTACTAAATCTTTTGCTTTGTTTTTGACAGTTCTAAGTACCGGTCTAAATGGAGTTTCAATAAATCCATATTGGTTTACTTTCGCATATGTCGCCAAATGAACCACAAGTCCGATATTTGGACCTTCCGGAGTTGCAATAGGACAGATACGCCCATAATGAGAAGCATGCACATCACGAACGTCAAACGACGCACGCTCTCTCGAAAGTCCACCAGGTCCCATAGCAGAAAGCCTTCTTTTATGAGCAAGTTCTGATAGTGGGTTTGTCTGATCCATGAACTGTGATAATTGAGAGCTTGAGAAAAATTCTCTAAGCGCCGCAGTTATTGGACGAGAATTAACCAGTTGTGTAGGTGTGATAGTATCTAGGTCCATTACAGTCATACGGTCTTTAGCAATTCTTTCCGTACGAAGTAGACCAACTCTGAATTTGTTTTGCACAAGTTCTCCAACTGATCTAACACGACGATTTGCCAAATGATCGATATCATCAGGCCCAGCTTGTTTGTTATTTATCGCTATAAGATGTTTTAAAATTAAAATAAAATCATCTACTTGGAAAACGTGATTTTTTCTTACGTTCTTAACATCAAGTCCGAATCTGTTATTTAATTTGTATCTTGCTACGTTACCCATGTCATATTTCTTGTAATCAAAGAACATAGATTCAACCAATGATTTTGCATTTTCGGTTGTAGCCATGTCTCCAGGTCGTAGTTTTTTGTAAATACTTTTAAGAGCTTCTTCGACTGTTTTAGCAGAATCCTTCTCAAGTGTATTTAAAATATAATTAGCTTCCGGATTTATGTTTAATTCATCTTTGAATAAACCTAGGATATCTTTGTCTTTTTCGTATCCGAATACTCGAAGTAGAGATGTTACAGGAATCTTTCTTTTACGATCTATCTTTACATATATAATACCTTTCTTGTCAGTTTCAACTTCTAGCCACACTCCACGTTTTGGAATTATTTTCGCACTTCCAAATTGAGGTGCAGCCGGATTGAGTGAGAAGAAAACACCGGTTGATCTAACTATCTGAGATACAACGACTCTTTCAATTCCATTAACAATGAATGTACCTTTGTCAGTCATAAGTGGGACAGATCCCAGGAATACATCTTGCTCTTTAATTTCACCACTCTCTTTATTAATAAGTTGAACGTGTACTTTCAATGGTGCTTCGAATGATAAATTCTTTCTTCTTGCTACTTTTGGATCGTATTTTGCTTCACCAATTTCGTGATCCAGGAAATGCAGTTCGATTTTTTTACCGGAGAAATCTGTAATTGGAGTTACTTCGTCAAGAAGTTCTCTAATTCCGTTTTCTAGGAAATCCTTATATGAATTGAGTTGTACCTCAATCAAATTTGGAATATGTGAATCGAACGGGTCAGCAGAAAAACACACTCTGCCATTTTTTAACCTTGGTAAGTGAAGTTTCTTTGTACCGCCTTTCTTTGAACCGTCTTTCTTTGGTGCCGCATTCGGCTTTACCACTTTTGCTGAGCTTGTTTTTGGGCTCACAGTTTTCTCTTTGGCCATGTAGATGTAATTAATTGTAATTTTTTTTCACAGTTTAAATCGCATGGTTTGTTTGGCCGTATGAGAAACTTTTGGGTTTCTTCATAGTCCCGTGAGGGAGCAGGGCCACCATGCAATAACACAATCGAAATGTATCTCGCGAATTTGCGAGACGGTGGGCGGTATGTGCGAACTAAAAGGATACACGCGCACAGGATTCTAAAGGCTCGTGTCGCCGAAGTCAAACGATTTTACTTGTTTTTATAAAGTTCGTGAGATGGTATCAAAATAGAAGCTGAACCATCTGTCGAATTATTCTTACTTAAGATGGCGAGGGCTATGACTCCTGCGAGTAATACTATAACGATAACTATTTCTATAGCTGTAAAAGCTTGTTTATTCATAATTTATTTCTATTGGTTTCGCATTGTAGCATCTTTGTCTGCTTTGTAAAAAGAAAATTGGGATTTTAAGGAAATGAAAAACCCCTTATTCAGGGGTTTTTCATTTTGATTCGAGGATAGGTGGCATGAACAGCATTAATTAATGGCTTTGTGTTTTGGTTTTATTTCTATTTTGCGAGATATTTTTTACAGAATGCTATGCTATCTTTCAAACTTTTGAGCACCGCATCATCAGCTCCTATTTGTAAATGTTTCGGGTTAATTTTTATAGATAGTGAACCTTTGTAGCCTTCTTCCGTTAGTTTGGTAAGGAAGCTTTCCATAGGTAAGAGTCCATCATGTGGTGGATATCCTCCATGACCTTTTTTAACATTTGAAATATGTATATGCACCAAATATTTCATCATTTTCTTGAGGGTAGTTATTAGGTCTTCTTTTTTGTCTACAGTTCTACCTGTATCGAGACATGCATGTTTGAACTTTTTTAATTCTGAAAGATTGTTCATCGCGTGTTCAGGGAAAATTCCAAGTATTGTAGTCGATGGGGCATTCTCCATGGCGATAGATATTCTTTCTTCTTTCCTTATTCTTGGAACTTCGTTTTTTAGCCAGTTTGTTAGTTTCACTTCATAAACTTTTGGTGATTGAAGTATAAGTATCTTCGCACCTATTTCTTTTGTGAGTTCTATGTATTCAAGTATTTTTTTCTGACCGGTACTCTCAGGAACTTGCACTGAAATTATTTCTACACCAAACTCATTGATTAGCTCTTTTAAGTAATGTGCATTTTTTGTATCAAAATCCTTTTCTATAACTTGTAAATCTACACCGTCAAAACCAGCTTCTTTCGCAAATTCGAAGACTCTGTTTAGTCCGTACCCTCGGAGGCTGTCTGTTGATAAGACGATTTTCATAATTTTGTTTGTATTTGTTTTAACTGTCCGAAATATAGTAACAAATTTTTACGATTGCAACAAGAAAAGTTAATTGATTTGACAAATCTACTTGAATCATTATAAATGAGTATAGTTTTATTAAATTATCTGATTTATATGTCCATTGAAGCTTATGAAGATTTAGATGGTACCTTGGATTACTTTCTAAGGGTAGAGAGTGGTGAGGTTGATTATGTCGTTTGGAATCAACTGGTAAGATATGAATTGTTTAGAGTATTAAATCAAGGTGGGTTGTATTATTTGGAATTGATGAGGGATCTAGGCCTGCAAAAATTGAATGATTTGTCGAATTGTGAATTGACTGATGAAGAGCCTATTTTAAACAATTTAGCCGTACCACCAGCGCAACCTTTTACTAGGTCTCTAGGTGATAATTTTGAAAAAATCCCTAAACCAACGAGGTGGCGTAAGAGAGATAGAAGAGGTATTTTACCTTAAATGTGTAAATAGCTATACTTTACTAGCTTGCTTTATAGTCGTTCTTCCCTCCATGTAGTCTTGAAGTACTTCAGGGATATTTATAGAGCCATCGGCGTTTTGGTTGTTTTCGATTAGTGCGATGAGGAAGCGAGGCGTCGCTATCGCTGTGTTGTTGAGTGTGTAGCAGAATTTGATTTTGCCTTCAGAGTCTTTGTATCGTAGGTTCAGACGTCGAGCTTGAAAGTCTTTGAATGAAGTAGCTGAGTGTGTTTCGCCATATCCGTTGCGTGACGGCATCCAGCATTCGATGTCATGCGAAGTGTATTTGCCAAGTGCGAGATCCCCCGTGCAAAGTTGAAGCAGCCTGTATGGGATTTTCAAATCATCCAATACCTCCTGCGCATTATTTAAAATTGTTTCATGCCATTTGTCAGATTGTTCTGTATCCGCCGCAAGAACTACTACTTGTTCCACTTTGTTAAATTGATGGATTCTATAAAGTCCTTTGGTGTCCTTGCCATAACTTCCCGCTTCGCGGCGGAAGCATGGCGACATCGCGACATATGTTTTTGGTAATTCATCTTCAGATAAAATTTCATCTTTGTGGTATGCGGTTAGTGGTATTTCAGCTGTCGCGATGAGCCATTTGTCATCACGTTCCAGATTGTATGCATCATCCTCCCCTCCAGGGAAATATCCGGTGCCACGCAAACAATCTGTGTCTACCATGTATGGCACAAGCATAGGTGTAAATCCTTTTCCTACAATTTTTTTAAATGTGTATTGAAGTACCGCTTGTTCGAGAAGAGCCCCATCTCCTTTGAGGAAATAGCTCCTTGCACCTGATAATTTCACTCCGCGTTCAACATCGACCATATCATGCATTTCCATAAGCGTCATGTGATCCTTTGGTTCAAAACCAAACGCAGGGATTTCACCACGAGTATAAACTTCTACATTTTCAGTTTCATCTTTTCCGATTGGAGTGTCCTCTCTAACCGGCATAGGCACTCTGAGCATAAGCGTTTCAAACTCTTCCAGAATTCCTCGCAATTTTTCATCCGCTTCTTTTTCTTTGTCTCCAACCATTTTCATTTCCAGTATCGCTTCTTGTTTTCCCGTTCCTTCCAGCACCGCTATTTTTTCGGATGCCTTGTTTTTTTCAGCTTTTAATTCTTCTGTTTGTTGAATAAGTGTACGACGTTCTTCATCCACCTCAAGTAATCGATCTATATCAACAGTGGATTTTTTTTGTCCACACGTTTTCTTGATCAGATCTACGTTTTCGCGAATGAATTTTATGTCGAGCATGTATATGTGGTTATTGGAAAAAACGTGTATATCTTAATAGAGGTCTGGATGTATTGCAACGTGGGTATTCATCCTGTTCCTAATCGATTGTGTGTGCCAGCATATCTGATAAATATATTTTTATCGTCTATACGGAAAATAATTCTATAATCTTTGTTCATTTTTATCTCAAGGTATTTGAATTTTTTAAATTCACCTTTGAGAGTGTCAATAGGGTATGGAAAATTAGTGGTTCCATTTTCAATAAAATGTTCAAAACAAACCAGCGTCTTTTTTCGTATATGCTTAGGCGCCTTCCTCAATTCTTTTTGAGCATCTTTATGTAGGTGGAGGGTAAACATACATTAATCTATGTCGAGTAGGGATTTTAAATGTTTTTTTGATTTGATTTTTGTGTAATTTGTTAGTGTGTCATTCTCCTCCAAATTAAGTTCAAATGGAACCTTTTTTTTAAGAATGATTTGTTTATAGAAAATTGTAATTGCTTGAGTATGATTCATCCCAAGAGCTTCTAGAATGTTTTCAGCGTCTTTTTTTAATTTTGGTTCAATTCTTGCATGAATCATTGATGTTTTTGGCATTTTTTAATATTAAAAATTGTGTACACATCGTATCACGTTTGATATACAAGATCAAGGTTAAGAATTTGTTATTTTTTTAACTCTCCGCCCCATTTGTCCACACCGAGTACGTCGTAAAGCTCTTCAATTTGCGCTATTTCCCTACCAATTGCCTATTTGCATGAATGTTTCGGACGGAGCGTTGTTTTTTCCGCATGATGAGTTACGTGATACTGTCCAAGGGATTATTCTTATATTACCCAAAAAGATTCGAGTGATTGTCAGTTGCACAAAAAGTCATTGTTTCGGTTTGATCCGGATTTTGGTCTACTCTATATATCAAAAGCCAATTGCCTTCGATGTGGCATTCTCTGTATTTCGCCATTTCTCCTTGCAGTGCGTGATCTTTATGTGAAGGATTTAATTTCTCACCATCAATAAGCATATCCATAACATTTTTGAGTTTTCGCATATCTCTTCTGCCGGAATTTCTCAATTTCTTATAATCTTTCAGAAATTTTTCCCGTAAATTATTTCTCTCATAGCGATTGGTGATGAGAGAGAATTATCTTAAAGCTTATCCAAAAAGTCAAACGCATCTTTTTTATTCTTGAATCTTACAGAGCCTTTATTTTTTTCTATATCTTTTAAAGCTTTTGCGAGCTCCGCATTCGGTACTTTTGAAGGCAAAAAGGGGAAACCCTGAGCCCTTTTGATTTCCGTGTAGAATATGGTGATCGCTTGCGCCGGTTTGATACCCTGTCCTTCCAGAATCATCTCCGCTTCTTTTTTGAGATTCGAATCTATGCGATGCTGTATTCGAGTTGATGGCATGTGAATGTTTTATTAATTGGTGACGTTTGCACCCTAATTGTACTCCAAGTTTCAAATATGGTCAAACAAAAAGTCTGCCCGCCAAGTTCTATAATAAAGTCGACCACTTTGAGTTTAAATAGGTATACACAATAGAAATTGATTGATGTCAAAAATTTCGGTGCCGAAAAAATGGACGGAGCGGGGTGGATATTGTGAGATGTTATTTCCATGCGTTCATCGAGTATTATGCACGGCCTCCGCGCGGAGGGTCAGAGAGCTTTTTTTATGCTCTTCTCTCTTTTCAAATAATTCTTTTGGCTCACGATTTTTTGTCCGGTTTGTTGTTCGAGTTCGAGCCGTGCTTTTTTTGAGATACCTCCGCCGATTTTGCCTGCAATTTTATTTTCAGTCATTCCGGTCGCTTCTACACTTTGTGCGATTTGTCTTGTCGAAAGTTCCGCGAGAGCGGTGAATATTAATTCGGCTTCAGTCATATGGTCACGTAGATTTTGAGTTTTCAATCCTTTGATTTTTTTGTGATTTTTTACGCTTAAGTCAGTCCACTCTTTGTGTATAATGTCTGTTAAAATAGCAAATTCCCGTCCTTCTTTTATATCATGTACGCTCCAATAGTCGGTGAGTTTATTGCGTGTTTCTTGTCCCATCATCCTTTGTTCTATCCACTTCTTGCTTCGGCCGTGCTTCTGCCAGTTTTCTCTTGCGCGATTGAGAGATTTTTCCGGATCGGAAATTTCTTGTACTCGTTCATACCCGACTTTTGCCAGCCAGAGCTTGACCGGTTCGGCCTTTGGAGAAGGAACGGATTGGATGAGGCGGAGAAGGGTTTCTACATCAGCCACATCTGTGAGGTATTTTTTGCCATCCGCAGCCTCTAATTTCAGTTTGTCACATTTTGTGACAGACTCATTTCCCTCTTTTTTTAAGCGATTTTTCAAGGTAGTCCAATAACTTTGAGCTTTTTTAAAATCCTGTTGTTCAGTTAAGGCGGCGATAATATCTATTACCGAAAAATACCATGTTTCTGTTTTTTCATCGTAATGCCTGCGAATTCTGAAATTTTCAAATATAGCGAGTGTACTCTGTTCCATAAATTATCGGGTTATTTTTTCACATAAATGATCGTGGAAAAGAAGTATCCTGAAGATTTTTACGAAAGTCAAAGATTTTAGGATTAGTTTAAGAATTGTTTAGAACTATCACTATACGTTTGAATATTTGCCATGGTGAATGAAGTCGACCGATGTCAAAAATTTCGGCGCCGAAAAAATGGACAAGTGTTGCGAGATATTGCGTTTTATCTTATTCCCCCTCTGTACGAAAAAGTCTGCCCGCTCGTCCCGCCTTGGCGGTGTGGCAGACTTTCATGGTCGATTTTTGGCTTGTGGCGGGGGTTATGGCATCATATACTGCGTTCGTCGAGTTTTCGCATGAATGTTAATGCATTATGTACGGCCTCCGCGCGGAGGGTCAGAGAGTCGAATGACAAAATGAGAATATGTCAAAAATTTCTGCACCGAAAAAATGGACAAGTATTGCGAGGTGTGGTGTGAAGTGTTGTTTGTTATAAAAACTCATTTTCTTTCTTAACTATAAATAACACCTACAGGTTTTTGCAACGGTTTCAGTGACAGTACGTACGTAGACATCTTGTACGGACCAGTATATAAGGCTTGTTACAGTTTAATATTTATTTATGACATGGCTTACAGTCTAAGGGATAGCAATTGGGTTGCTTCCAAAAACTTGAATAAAAAAAGGATGATTTTTCTTGACACTTGTTTTTGGACGAAGTTCGTTGATGGCGAAAAAAGTTTTAAAGACTTGGTAGTTCTACTTGCAAGACTTGTTGCCGAGGGCAAGGTGCATGTAGTTGTGAATGGTTTTTTATTAAGTGAGATTGCAGCCATTGGAGATGATGCCCAGGTTGATACAATATTTAACTTGATACAAAAATTGTCATCCAATGTATATATGCGACGTTTTGTAACGATCTTAGAATTAGAATTTGATGCACAAAAAGTTATCATGAATCATGATACTGCATCGGTGAGCCATTTGAAATTAGAAGAAATTTTCGGTTGTTTTTGGGAATCCGTACATGCGTTTGAATATGAATCTGAGGAGGAGCTTAAGGATATGTCTATTGAAGATAGGGACTATATTTTACGAGGCGTAGCGGAGAAATTTTATGCCGATTTGCCGATCAATTATTCAAAAACGATGTTGAGAGAATGTGGGCGAAAATTCAAAGTGGCAATGCAGGATCTTTGTAAAAAATGTAAGAATGACAAAATAGCTGTTCTTCAAAAGGCTATTCTTGATGCCCAAAAGCAGTCGTTTGCCTCGTTCCTTGTCAAAGATACTGCAGAGGCGATTAAAATGCTTTCGAGTTTACCGAGAGCGAGTAGTGACAAGGAGGAAGCGGAGGTATCAATGGAAAAAATTCGTAATGCATATTGCTCCAGGTCTACACATGATGGGTTGCTTTTACTCCTTGGACATTTCAAGAGAAATAAAGGGAAGCATCTCAAGTCAAATGATATTTATGATACTCTTAACGTAGGAACAGTTATTCCGTATTGCGATATGATTTTTTGTGATTTATCTACCAGAAACCACTGTATGCAGTCAGGATTAGATAAAAAATTTCAGGTTGAAATTTATTCTGAGCGAGAGATAGATCTTTTTAAGCAAAAGCTCGAGCAGTTGTAAATCTGTGATTATAATCTTTTGTCGCCTGAGGGGAGTAAATGGTAGGTCTTTTTGCCAATTTTGAGTGAATGCAAGTATGCCTTCACTTCAGGTGTAGGTCTCATTCATTGCAATTTTATTTTTTTACTCAATTTTCCGATCACTTTCGTTACTTTAACTTTAATTACATTATCAATTTGCTCAAGTGGAGCTGTATCAAAATTTATGGATGGTTTTTCATTCTCATGTTTTTTCAAAAATGATTCGCCATCTTTCCCCCGTAAGCACCCATTGTCAATTTTTATTTGAGCCATAATTTCAATAACTTGTCCTATGAATTCTTTTATAAATCCATCTATGGCGTCTGCGAATGATTTAAGATTTTCGGCATATAAAGTTCTTTGTGCTTCAGGATCAGGTTTTTTTATTTTATCTTATTAAGTTGACGTGCATTTCATTTTTTCTTGTAAATCAAGCGTATAAAATACACCAAATGAACAAAATATTAATAATAAAGCCGACCACTTTGAGTTTAAATAGGTATACACAATAGAAGTTGACCGATGTCAAAAATTTCGGCGCCGAAAAAATGGACAAGTGTTGCGAGATATTGCGTTTTGTCCTATTTCCCCTCTGTACGAAAGTCTGCCCGGGCAGAGATTCATGGTCGGTTAATCGCTCAAATAAGCGATTTGACTATAAAAACGTGGTTTATACACCACAATTAGCGGGGAGGTTTTTTTCTTACTTCCCGAGTGCGAGATCTCGAAGGAAACTGGAGATTGAGTTATAACCTGATTCGACAGCTTTTCTTTCAATTGCTTTTTTATCCTCTGGCGCGACTCTGAAACGGATCAATTCAGCGTGCTGTTTTTTATATTTTTGTTCGGCGAGAATAAGTTTCGGAAGATCATTAAGCAAATCAACTATATCTTCATTCAAAAATTCTTGTTTGATATGAGCATCTTTACATTCGATAATTGTAGTCTTTTTATCTATCGGCGAAATCGTATAAGAGTACTTCTTATTTTTCAAAGTAATAAAATGTTTGATTGATGATTTTTTCATAAATTGATTAGTGATTGAGGATCTTAATAAAGATGATTTTTGATAATTAATTTTGCCGCTAAGTCCTTATAAAAGGTTTTGCAATCGTTGTGATGGAGGGGAATAACGAGGTCTCTATCCAGAGAATGGTGTTTAAACTTTTCATGGCTTCCACCTTGAACGGGCAAATACTCAAAGCCTAATTTCAAAAGAATTTTTTTAATTTGGTCATAACGTACACTGCCGGGATTTTTCAGGAATTTAACAATCAGCTTTTCTATCTGTGTCATCTTTCATAACAAGAATAATGTGGCTACATTATATATGGATGTAGCTACGAAGTCAATGGTCGATTTTTGGTTTGTGGCAGGGGTTTTGCTATTTTTTCGCTATCTCAAGTTGAAAAGAGTGTAAAGAATAAATCCGCTTAATGTTAAAAGAACTAAATATGTTGATCTTTTTCTGTCGAATTTGTATTTTTTAGTACGATTTTCAATATAGTCTTCATATCTTTCGACTACTTCTCCTTTTATAAAAGTGCCGTCTTCTAATGGTTGTTGTAAAGGGATTGCGGAAGTTTTAGCCTCAGGAGTGTCAGGTAATGCGAACGCACTATATTTCCCAAGCTGACGCACCGCCTCGCCTGAAAATGTAAGCCCACGAGCTTCTAAATTATTTTGAGTATCTTCGATTTCTTTTTGAAGTCTGGCCCCCGCTTCTTTCATATCATATTCAAATTCATTTTTTAGTCGAGCGCGATCATTTAGCCATAAAAATATGTGTAAAACTAATACCGAAATAAAAAAGAAGATAACAGTACCGTCTGATTCCCAAATTTTTGAAGTCATCTCCATGAATTTCCAGTCTACATCTTTAGTTGCATCTTCCATTTATATATATTTTACTTCCCCTCATCCACAACCTCTCCTTCAACTACTTCTTCGTCTTTGTTGTTGTCGGTGACTTTTACGCCATCATCCGCGCTATCGCCGGAGGTGCCGCCTTCTTCAGATGAGCCTTCATGCGAAGCATTCGCTTCGCTGGTCTTAGCGGCTTCGTACATTGCCGCACCGACTTTTTGGATTTCTTCGGAGAGTGATTCCGTTGCTTTTTTGAGAGCGTCGAGATCGAGGTCGGGTTTTGCCAGTTCGTCTTTTACTGCTTGTATTTTTTCTTCAACCGGTTTCTTGACGTCGTCTGCAACTTTGTCTCCAGAATCCTTAAGAAGTTTTTCGGATTGGAATATCAGTGACTCGGCTTGGTTTTTCACTTCGGCGAGATCTTTTTTCTTTGCGTCTTCTTCGGCGTGAATTTCGGCTTCTTTCCTTAGTTTCTCTACTTCTTCGTCAGAGAGTCCAGAGCTTCCGGTGATTGTAATGTGTTGCTCTTTGTTTGTTGCTTTGTCTTTTGCTCGTACGCTAAGTATACCGTTGGCATCGATGTCAAATGCGACCTCTACCTGTGGCACTCCGCGCGGAGCCGGTGGAATTCCGTCCAGTATAAATCTACCGAGAGATTTGTTGTCTGCGGCCATTGGTCGTTCACCTTGAAGTACGTTTATTTCAACTGAAGGCTGATTGTCAGAATAAGTTGAGAATGTTTGTGCTTTTGAAGTTGGTATAGTTGAGTTTCTCTCAATCATTGGAGTTGCTACTCCTCCTGCAGTTTCGATACTTAGAGTAAGTGGGGTTACGTCGAGTAGGAGAATGTCTTTAACATCTCCCTGAAGTACTCCACCTTGGATAGCGGCACCAAGTGCAACTACTTCGTCCGGATTAATTCCTTTGTGAGGCTCTTTTCCGAAAATTTCTTTTACTTTTGCTTGAACTGCCGGCATACGAGTAGTTCCACCAACCAGTAAAACCTCTTCAATATCGCTCGCAGAAAGTTTTGCATCCTTGAGTGCGGCTTTACATGGTGCGACAACTTTTTCTATTACATCGCTCACGAGTTCTTCGAACTTCGCTCGCGTAATTTTCATATTAAGATGCTTTGGGCCACTTGCATCTGCCGTGATAAACGGTTGGTTGATTGTAGTTTCTTGCGCAGTCGAAAGTTCGATTTTTGCTTTCTCAGCATCTTCTTTAACTCTTTGAAGAGCCATGTTGTCCTTACTCAGATCAACTCCTGTTTCTTTTTTGAATTCTTGAATTATATAGTCGATAAGCACTTCGTCGAAATCATCCCCACCGAGGGTTGTGTCACCGTTTGTAGATAAAACTTCAAATTGTTTTTCACCTTCTACATTGTCGATTTCGAGAATTGATACGTCGAAAGTACCTCCACCAAAGTCGAATACTGCAACTTTGTGCTCACCTTGTTTTTTGTCGATCCCATATGCGAGAGCAGCTGCCGTTGGTTCGTTGATAATACGTTTTACTTCAAGCCCTGCGATTTTACCCGCATCCTTAGTCGCTTGTCTCTGTGAATCATTGAAGTATGCAGGAACTGTTATTACAGCCTCTGTAACTTCCTGACCGAGGTATGCCTCTGCATCCGCTTTGAGTTTTTGAAGAACCATAGCTGAGATTTCAGCTGGTCGCCTCATCTCTCCGCCCAGCTCGATTTCAGCCTCATTCTTTTTACCTTTAGCCACCTTAAAAGGCATTCTTTTTACGAGTCCTGATTTCTCTACTTCTGCAAATGTTTTACCAATAAATCTTTTTGCAGAGAAAATTGTTTGTTCCGGATTAGTAATTGCTTGGCGTTTTGCTAAAGTTCCTACGAATCTTTCACCATCTTTCATAGCTACGACTGATGGAGTAGTACGGTTACCTTCCGCATTTGTAATAATGACAGCTTCACCGCCTTCCATAACAGCCATACAAGAGTTAGTTGTCCCGAGGTCGATTCCGATTATCTTTCCCATGTTATTTGAAATTAAAGTTTAAATATTTTGAGTATTTGCTAATTGTTGGCTTCGCCTCCTTACTCGCAAACGAAGCTTTCGCCGCTTGCGTTATTAGCACTCATCATTGTAGAGTGCTAAACCCCTTTGGTCAAGAGTAATTTTAAGCCGCTTCTCCGTTTCCGACTTTTACTTTAGTTGGTCTAAGTATGCGAGTCCCCATCATGTATCCTTTCTCCAGTTCTTCGAGAATTATGTCTTTTTCGCCAGGTCCTTGCATGAGGGCTTCGTGGAGGTTGAGGTCTAGTTTTTGGCCGATAGCTTGGATCGGTGCGACTCCTTGTTTTTGCAAAATCCCGTGAAATTGTTGATCGATTCCCTGTATTCCTTGGTGCCATTCATTTCCTTTGATTTCTTCCGGGACATTTTGAAGTGCTCGGTCAAAATTATCAGTTACTTGGAGTAGTTCGAGTACTAGATTTGCCGTCGCAAATTGTGCGAAAGCTTTTTTTTCTTCCTCACTTCTTCTTTTGAAATTAGCCAGGTCCGCAGTTGCTTGTTGAGCGAGGTTTGTGAGTTGAGCGATTTTGGCATCTATTTCCGCTTGTTCATTTAGTTCTTCTTGTTCCTTGATCTTTTGTTGAATCTCATCGAGTGGCTCAACCTGATTATCGTCTTGTTGTGTATTCATTATATATAAGTGTTAGAGCATGTTTTTAATTTCTTCGAGAACGGCTTTGTTGTATGCGTAGCTCATGCGAGTAGGGCCGAGGATTCCGATGTGGCCACCAAAGCCATCTAGTTCGTATTCGGTTACGATTATTGAGCAGCTTTCTATTTCTTTGATCAAGTTCTCTTTTCCTATAAATATTTTTACGTCTTTGTCAGTTGGAAGTTTTTTTAGAATGTTTCTGAATTTTGTGCCATTTTCAAGCACTTCGATTACTTGACTCGCGCGCATTGGTTCATCGAGAAATTCTTGATTCCGTAGAATCTTTGAAGTCCCAAGAAAGAATGCTCTCTCATTATTGGGTACAGTTGCAAAACATAAATTTTCAACTGCTTGAGATAATATATTCATTGCCTCATAGAGTTTTTGCTTAGCTTGATGCGCTTGGTTTTGCTCTATCAAATGAGTAATTGTCGTTTTTGCAATTTTTTGAGCATGTTTGTAATCAGCGAGTTCGTTAACGAAAAGTCTATAACCTTGATCTGTTGGAATACGACCTGCCGAAGTATGTGGTTGGAATATCAGACCTTCTTTTTCGAGAGTAGCCATGTCATTTCGAATAGTTGCAGGACTTACATTGAGGTTAAATCTCACTACTATACTTTTTGAACCGACCGGTTCCGCAGTCTGTATAAACTGCTCAACGATTGCACGTAAAATTTCTATCCTTCTGTCCATAATGGTTCACTTAATGCAGAAAGTATTTTAGCACTTCAAGCGTGACAGTGCCAGTATTTTTTTTGTCGCTCTTAAATTTTCCAGATATCGTTTTTAAAAAATTGTAATTTTCTTTATGTCTATGTATTGTAAGGTGCGAGTATTTTTTAATTATTTATAATGACTTTTAAAACACGCCTTGTTGCGATGCTTGTGTCTGTGATTGGTTTGATGTTTCTATCTACATCTTTAGCGTTTGCAGCGGATATAGAAGTGGATATAGTGGTTCGTGGAGAAAGTACTGTTGCCGTTCCAAACGCCACAGTGACTATGTTTGTACGTGATGATGCGACAGGGGTTTATTCGCAATATGGTTCTCCGTATGTGACCAATTCAGCTGGTCGTGCTAACAATGTAATGGTGCCGTCCGGGTCAACTTTTTACGGTTTGGCTACAGATGCTTCAGATAATTATTACGCATGGTCCGGATATGGTTTTGATAATATTTGGATAGCACAGGCTGATGGAAGCATAATTAATGCCGGTAATGGTATTGTTCGTGGCCCGGCTTCTACATATGTACATTTATATCCTGGTGATAATTCTGTTACTGCCGCGGTTGATCCGGCCCCAGTGGACGAACCTGTCGTACCACCTACTACCGTAGATGAACCCGTTGTTGTTGATACTCCAACTACTATAGATGGAGCTGAGGATTTTGAAGTGCAAGTGACTGTGTACAATAATCACAGAGATCCTATAATTGGCGCACATGTAACACTTTATGTTGTTGGGCATGGTGCGTACACCACCGGTATTACGGATGGAGCAGGTAGGACGCATGAAATCATGGCGCCGCTTGGTTATAATTTTTATGCAAGTGCGGTTGATGATACAGGTCAAACTTATGGTGGTACTTATGATTATTACTATAAACGACAAAATATATGGACTGGAGGGGATAGTGGAGAAAGCATTTCTAATATTTCTACAGGAACTACTCGGTTGCCTTATTTACATTTATATCCAGAGGAATTTTTGCCGGCAAGTGTCACAGATACACCTGGTGCTTCAGAATTGTTTGATCCCCATACATACTTGTGTGGAGGTTTCCCGGATGCAGTTTATGAGGATATTACTCCTGAAGAATGTACTGCTGTTGGATACGTCACCGATGGAGGGATCTTTAGTGGGACAGATGCCGGTATGCTTGAGTGGAACCGCCCGATCAATCGTGCAGAAGTTACAAAAGTTATGCTTGAGGCATATCATTATTCGGTTGGTACACCTGCGAGTTATTCGCGAATTTTCCCTGATGTGCCAAAAGTAGGGAGGTGGTTTAGCAATTATGTTTATAACGCTCTTGCAAATTCTATCGTTGGTGGCTATCCGGATGGATTTTTCCGACCGGAAAACCCTATCAATCGCGTCGAGCTGCTTCGAATTTTTATAGAAGCTTCAAAGATGAGCTATGCTGATGTACCGACAAATTTTACATTTTGGCATGATGTGGATGTAAACGAGAGTACCGCTTGGTTTATTCCATATGCAAATTTTGCATTTTATAACGAACTACTTGAAAACGATGGAAATCTCGAACCTGCCAAAGCAATGACTCGCATGGACGTTATCAAACTTCTGTATCGAGCAAGCTTGATTGGTGCGTAAAAAATGACTAGTTATTAAGCCCACATAAGTTCTGCGAGATCTACAGTGCGGACTGAGTAGCCCCATTCGTTGTCGTACCATGATGCGACTTTGATGAGGTCGCCGCCCATTACTTCTGTGAGGGCTGAGTCAACTATTGAAGAATTGTTATTTCCTGTGAAATCGATTGAAACCAGTGGTCGAGTTTCTACTGCGAGAATTCCTTTGAGCTCTCCGTTTGCCGCCTTCAAAAATGCTGCATTGACTTCTTCAACCGTTGTGCTTTTCTCAACTTCAACTGTCAGGTCTACAAATGATACATCCGGTGTTGGGACGCGGACCGCGAATCCATTTAATTTACCTGCAAGGTCTGGGAGTACTAGTCCGACAGCCTTAGCAGCTCCGGTTGAAGTTGGGATCATAGACATTCCTGCGGCACGAGCTCTGCGTAAGTCTTTGTGTGGTAAGTCTAGGATCATCTGGTCATTTGTATACGAATGAATTGTCGTCATGAGCCCTCTCTTGATGCCAAATGATTCATGTAAAACTTTTGCAACCGGAGCTAGACAGTTTGTAGTACAAGAAGCGTTTGAAACAATATGATGCGTCTCTTTGTCATAAGCTTTGTCGTTTACTCCCATAACAATTGTTAAGTCGATTTCATCTTTTGCCGGAGCTGAGATTATTACTTTTTTCGCCCCTGCTGTTATATGCATTCCAGCTTTTTCACGAGTTCTAAAAACCCCTGTACATTCGATAACTATATCAACACCTAGCTCTTCCCATGGAAGATTAAGTGGGTCTCTTTCTGAAAGTGCTTTCATTTCTTTGCCATTTACAACAATCGTATCATCTCCTTTTACTTGAATGTCAGCATCGAGTGTTCCATGTACTGAATCAAACTCTAGAAGATGTGCTAAAGCATGGTTGTCAGTGAGGTCGTTGATAGCAACGATATCTAGCTGCTCTGAGAGTAGGTTAGCTCGAAAAACAAGTCGACCAATACGACCGAACCCATTGATTGCAACGCGTGGTTTCATACTAGAGGGAGTTAAAATGTATGTTTAATAAATCACTCCAAAACTTACCAGAGAGGGTTTAAAAATCAATGCTAAGTTTTTTTATGTCATTATTATTGGCCCACATCCAAGTGCGATTCGAGCCTCTTCTATTTCATACATCAGATTGCCAAGATCATCATCGCTTAAATCATAAACTTTATCTTGATCTGTGCTACTCCCGTTTATGCAATCCGGGATTGCGCTCACTAGCATTGCTAATACTAAACCCATGGCTATTGCAAGCTGCCTTCCACTAGTTGTATGCTCCGAGCCGTCTTGATGTTCGTTCATTGTTTCGATGTTAATAGTGTCGCAATATATACACATATTTAATTCTGTCAACTCTTGTTGTTTTATTTTCTTTATATATATTGTATGTGATTTTAAATCTATGTATGGAAAAAATTGTTGAAGCTTTAAAAGCTGGGAAGATAATAGTTCACAATACAGATACTTGCCTTGGGATGGCGGTAGATATTTTAAATGAAGAGGTAATCACTTTGTTGTATAAGGTGAAGAGGATGAGTAAAGATAAGCCGGTTAGTATTTCGTGTAGCGATATTGAGATGGCTAGTCGGTACGGACTTTTTTCTGAAAAAGCTTTGGAGCTTGCTGAGAAATGTCTGCCAGGAGCTCTGACTTTGATTGTGCCTCGTACGAAAAATTTGCCAGAGTGGATAAATCCAGGTTTAGATAGTATAGGGATAAGAATTCCTAACGATGAATTTTCTTTAAAGATGGTGTGCGACTTTGGAAACCCGGTGACCACTACAAGTTGTAATGTATCCGGAGAACAGGTGTGTTTGTCTGATTCTCAGGTGAGAGGGGTTTTTGGTAAATATGTTGATAGTGGAGAGTTAATTGTAGCTTTTGACGGCGATACTCATCCAAAAATCTCAACTATTATAAAGGTAGTAGGTGATTCTATTGAAATTATTCGGCAGGGAGAGGTTCGGCTCGACGTTTAATTTGCAAATAGCCCCATAATTGCTCCGACTAAGCCATCGATTCCGGTAGTTAGGCTTGTGACTATAACCGCCGCCCCGAGCACCCCTAAGAATATAAGGCCGATTGCTCTCCAGTAAGGGACTTCAAAAAGATATGCAACCAAGCATCCCGTCCATGATCCAGATCCTGGTATTGGTACTGCAACAAAAGATACTAGAAATACAGCTCCTACGGCTAAGAATTTCGCTGAGTGCTTGGTATGAGTTTTGTCTATTACATGCTTGTAAAGTCTATCCATCCATTTGACACGACTTGTAAAAAAATCCCTTATTGGTTCTAGAAATTTAAGTACAAAGAAAACCGGTAGCATATTTCCTATTACTGCTATCCCGACAGTTGTGAGTAGTGGAAGTTTGTATGCAAGTAGGCCGACCGGTATTGCTCCTCTGAGTTCTATTACCGGAGTAATGCTTAAAATTAAAACACCAAGGTGCGGATTGATATCTTTGAAAAATTCTGCGAGAAATTGAATCATTTATAGTGTGGTCTATAGTGAAGCCAAGTTTATGTTGTTCTATTTTAAATAACAACAGATTTTTTGTGTATAAAAATATTGCACAATTATTTGAAATACGATGCAACTAAAAAAGTGAGTTGCCAACTAAGGCTTGTGTAAGGGCGAAAGTGCGGGCTTCGCCCGCATCGTGAACACATTTTTTGAACCCTAGTTGTACTTTTGCACATAAAGTGTTTGACATCGGCTGTGCAAAGCTATAATTTTGGATACAGCACACAGTTCAAAAAAGTTATACACGATTCGTGCACAAGTTTTGAACAGTTGTACGGTACTTATTCCCGAAAAGCATGGTATCTCAGCCAAAAAATCACGTACCAGTATTACTGTCAGAGACGCTAGAATACTTGAAAATAAGGTCAAATTCCGTAATTGTAGATTGCACCCTTGGACTTGGTGGTCATAGTATGGGAATCCTCCATTCAAATGACACTGTAAAAGTTATAGGGATTGATCAAGACGCAAGTAATCTCAAGGAAGCAAAAGAGCGTCTTAAGCCATACGGAGATCGAGTGAGTTTGCACCATAGGAACTTTGAAGAGTTATATAGTGTAATCGAAGAGGAGGGATTGGTTGGAAGGATTGACGGAATACTTCTGGATCTCGGAATATGTTCTACACATATAGATAATCCGGAAAGAGGGTTTTCATTTAGACAAGAAGGTCCGCTAGATATGAGATTTGATAGGACGAAAGATTTTACAGCAGCAGATATAATAAGAGAATATTCAGCGGAAAAACTACAAGAAACGTTCTCGAAATATGGAGAAGAGCAAGAGTCGAAGACTGTAGCTGAAGCAATAGTAGAGGCTAGAAAAAAAACTGATATACAAACGACAACACAGTTAATTGAGATCATTGAAAATGCGAAACGGTTCAGGAAGCCAGGGAAATCAGCAGGTACAAATGTTTTCCAAGCTCTCCGTATAGAAGTAAATCAGGAGTTCAGAGTGTTAGAAAAAGCATTGGAAGATGCTATTAAGATACTTGCCCCAGGTGGTCGAATCGTTGTAATCGCATATCATTCACTTGAAGATAGGATCGTGAAATTATGTTTTAAAAAGTATGAGGCTAAAGGAAAAAAAGATGATGAATGGAAACTTGTAAAATTCATTGTCAAAACTCCACTTAAGCCAACTGAAGAGGAGGTGCAGAGTAATCCCAGATCTAGAAGTGCGATGATGAGGGTCGTCGAAAGAGTGTAAGTCCGGCTCGACTATAAAGAGCATAACAATATAAATCTCAGAACGAGATTCAAAAACAAAAAGCAAAAAACAAATAGTTTTTGGGGGACCAGGATACGGAGAGGGATTCTGGTCCACCCCAAAAACGCCATCCCGCCGAAGGCGGGACTCCCTACCGCTCGTCGGCTCCTAAAACCACACCCAAGTTTTGCTCAATATTTTTTACCCCACGCAACTCGCTGCAAGCTTGAGTTGCGAAATAGGGCGCTTAAGCTCCTTATCCCCCTCAAAATGAACGTCGGCCCGTATCTACCATGAGAAAGCATCACCCATTGTCTCCGCGTCAATAACGGAGGCTCCGCTTTCACCCCACTTTCGCTCAATATTTTTCACCCATTTTTCGATGACTAACGCCGCAGTCCTTGAACGTAAACAACGGAATACTATAATTGGTAAGATGTCTGAATTCCGAGCCGGTCTTCAAGACTGGAGAGCTTCTTTACGTAGTCTTAGCACTATAAGTTCAATTACTATAATAGTTATTCAAATAGCTGTTTTTTCAGTTCTTTGTTTGCTTTATTTGGCATTTTCAAACAGGTATGTAACTCAAGGATATGTTGTGAATAGACTTGAATCTGAGCGTGAACATTTGATTATCCAAAACGAAGTTGCAAATCGTCGCGTTGAAGAATCAAAGTCATTATCTTTGATTCGTGAATTCTCAGATAAGGAGATGCTTATCGCATCAAACAGAATTTACGTAGAAACTCGTGATACTCAGATCGCTATAGCGAGGTAGTCTTAAATCTATTGAACTTCGGCGTACACTTATATATCTTGTGTGCGTTTGTGTTTTCTTTACATTTTAATTCGCTAAAATGACAATTAATATTGCTATTAATGGCTATGGGCGTATAGGACGGGATCTTCATCGTCAGTTAATTGGGCACCCAAATATTAAGGTTAAAGCGATAAATTCCAGAGCGGATGCGGAGTCTCATGCCCATCTTCTTAAGTACGATTCTCTTTATGGTACACTTCAAGCCGATATAAGCTCGACGGAAGGTTTGTTGAAAGTAAATGGTGATGAGACGAAAGTTTTGCAAATTGAGGAACCGGTTGATCTTCCTTGGGGCGAGCTTGGGATAGATGTTGTCATAGAATCTACAGGTAAATTTACAAAAAAAGATGAAGCGGCATGTCATTTGACGGCCGGTGCCAAGCGAGTACTTATAACCGCTCCTTGCAAGGACAAAGATGTTGAAACTATTGTAATGGGTGTAAATGAAAATAGTTTTAATCCTTCTGAGGATAAAATAGTTTCAAATGCATCGTGTACTACAAACTGCCTTGCTCCGGTTATGAAGGCTTTGCACGACGCTTTCAAAGTTGAGCAGGCTTTTGTTACTACTATTCACGCACTTACTCACACTCAAAATCTTCTTGATAATTCTCACAAGGATCCGCGTCGTGCACGCGCTACAAATTCTTCGATAATTCCGACAACGACAGGTGCTATGAAGGCTATTGGTCAAGTGATTCCGGATTTGGATGGCAAGATTGACGGTATGGCTTTCCGAGTTCCTGTGCAGACAGGGTCATGCGTTGACATAGTTGCTAAACTTTCAAAAGAAGTAACAGTTGAAGAGCTAAACGATATGTTTAGAGCTGCGGCCAAGGCTAACCCGGAAGTGTTTGGAGTTTCCGAAGAGCCACTAGTCTCTATAGATTACAAAGGAGATACTCATTCAACTACAGTCGATTTGCTTTCTACAAAAGTTATGAATAATGGTTTTGTAAAAATAATTGCTTGGTATGATAACGAATGGGGTTATGTTGCTAGAGTTTTGGATTTGATAGAGTGGATCACTAAATAGTTTGTTAATTCCCAATTTATGAATTTAGAACAATACCTTGAATCAGCCGGATGTGAGAGTGGTCTTATTTCTGTTGTCCTTGATCTTGCAGAGTGTGGAAAAGGTATAATGGATGCTATCCGTACGACAGAAACCGGTGCGAAATTGCATTCTGAAAACTCTTCCGGGGAAACTCAGATGGCACTTGATGTTGTATCGAATGATATTCTTACAAAGGCACTTGAAGCCAATGGAAACGTATCAGTTGTCGGGTCGGAAGAACTAGAAGATCTGCCTGCGTTTAGAGATAGCGGTTATGCGGTCGTTTACGATCCACTTGATGGCTCTTCACTTCTCGATGTAAATCTTGCTGTGGGGACTATTGTAGGGATATATAAAGGAACAGAAATTATTGGTCATACCGGAGAAACTCAGGTGGCATCTTTGATTTTGGTATATGGGCCTCGACTAACTATGATGTTGACTGTGAGACAAGGTACGCATGAATTTAGACTTGAGAATGATGAGTTTGTTAGAACTAAATCTGATATAAAATTGGATTCAGATGAAAAGATGTTTTCTCCAGGGAATTTGCGTGCAGCCGCACATAATGAAGGATACAGAAATCTTGTAAATTACTGGCTTGATAACGAATACAAACTTCGATACTCAGGAGGGATGGTACCAGATATAAATCAAATTCTACTTAAGGGATGTGGAAGTTTCATATATCCGGGATACGACGCCCAGCCAAATGGAAAGCTTCGCTTACTCTTTGAATGTGCGCCGATGGCATTACTTGTGGAACAGGCCGGTGGAAAGGCAAGTGATGGGACTATGCGTATTCTTGACTTAACAATTGATAAGATCCACCAAAGAACTCCTATCTTGATTGGGAGGACTGAAGATGTAGATAAGGCTCTCGAGTACTTATAGAACAAATAGGACGTTTCGCAACCCATAGTCTCTTGCAATGAATTGAGAGGTAGGTAGTATCTGCTACTGAATTAATTTATGTATATGAATCCAGATGAGTGTCCTCGTGCGTATGAGTATTATGGCAAACCTCTTACCATCGCAGGTTTCAACTTAATTGATGAGGTTGGGATACTTGGCTCACTTTCATCCGGTTTTCAGTTGTCTCGTGATGAATGTATGCAGCTTTTGATTGATAAGACCGGAGACATGGTTCTCGCAGAAAGATATCTTGGTTCGACTTTGGATTATTTGTATATCCAAGGAATCTTAGATTTTAATGGTGGAAGATATAGCTTGACCTCTTCCGGTGGGGATCTTTTGTATAATAAAAAAAACTTGAAAGAGTTGGTTGGTACTTATGGTCCGCTTTCTGCGCTCAGTGCCTATGAAAGTTTCGGAGAGGGTGAGGTTATGACGTTGCGAGATTGTAATGTGGATGTTGGTCAAATTGTTGGGAATGAATTTTTACAAGACGTTTTGGTAGTGCCTGCGATTGCGATTTTAAGAGAGGTTCGGCTTGAACTTGAGGAGTTGAATTTGACTCAGGCGTTAGTTCAGAGGGGAAGATTTGATATGCAAGATATTGAACGAAGGGGTGAGCCGGCAAATTTACATTTTTTATTAGATGCGCTTAAAGCTAAAGGTTTGATAACCGGTAGTGGTGGCCGAGTCATAGCGACCAAGGCTGGTATGGAGGTTTTTAAAAATCCCGGCTATGCACAATATATATTATCTTATTATGCAACATATGGAGCACTTCCAGAGCTTGGAATCGGTCAAGTTATATACGATCAAGTAAAATGGGATCAGCCTGGATTTGTTGGGAGACATCCAGGGCATAACGCCAAAGGTTCCGGGGATATTTTAGGTTATAGAGTTTTACCTTTTATAGAAACTCTTTTTCGTGAAGATGGGGCGTTATATGACTATGCTTTGGAGTCCGGCTTCGATGGTTTAACTCTTGTGAGTTTTGGTCCAGGGGATGGTAAAGTTTGTAGAAGTACTGTTGGTGATACTGATGGATGTGTACAACGTTCAGTTGGCGTGGAGTTGAGTGTTGGAGCAATTGCTCATGCGACCGCATTGGATGCAAGCGCTGGATTATCTTCCAATATCGGATATATTCATGGAAGTATGATTAATGAAGATGACGTGCGAAGGTTGGGTGAGATGGCGCAAAGTTCTTCTCTTGGCATTGTTGGTGAGACGTCATTTATTCCTCATGATATTGGTCTTGCTAATACCGGTGAATTTTTACATTTGTATAGGAAGTATTTTCCCGGTAGCCCTATTATAATTAATGAATCCTTTGAGGTCCCAATAGAAGTTATGCATAAGTGTCGATCCCATCAGCCTCCTTCATTTTGGTATTCACATAAAGTGTCCGGTCAGCAGCTCGCACCATCCCAGGTATGGAGGGACTTATTTAGAGAATGTGGGTTTAGGGAAATGGTAGCGGCTAATGGTGATTTGGTGGGTAGGGTGCATTCTTCTATAGCAGATCGCACTATCCCAACTATTAAAACTATGGTTTTGGAACCGATTAGTGGCTTTACTTCGTAAAATCTTGTAACGATTTTGACGTTTTTTTGTTATTACACCTATGGTAGAGTTCTTTTCCGAGACTTGATTCTATTCATAGTTTTTGTATAAACTTCAAGATACTTATGGCACTCAAATACAACAAAGATAAAATTGAAAAATTGGTTTTACGCAGTCAGCAAGGTGACAGCGAAGCCTTTGGTCAGATTTATGATGTATTTGTAGATGCGATTTATCGTTATGTTTATTACCGTGTAAAAAATGAAGAGGTTGAGGATTTGGTAGAGATCGTTTTTCTTAAATCTTGGGAAAATATCAATAAGTACAAAAAAGGAAAATATTCTTTTTCCGCTTGGATATTTCGTATAGCACATAATTTGGTTATAGATTATTACAGAGGTAAAGAGGCAAGGGTAGATACTCTTCAATTGGATGAAGTTCTTGAGGAGACGATTCAGTCTTATCAGCGTGAGCACAAACCTATAGGATGTACAGAATTAAATTTGAATAATGAGATTCTTATTCGGGCACTTGGCACTTTGAAAAAAACGCATTATGACTTTATAGTACTCAAATTTATCAATCAGCTTTCCAATGAGGAGATAGCTGAAATCTTGGGTAAAAATGAATCAGCACTTAGAGTTATGCAGTTTAGAGCTCTAAAAGAACTCAGGACTGTTTTACAAGCATTTGAATTTGACATCTGAATATTGTAACAAAACCCTTTAATTACCGTATTAAATAGCGAAAACCCCTATAATATATATGAATTTCTTTAAGACAGATAACGGTGATGATGAATTGAAGCTTGAAAAAGGTATAACAAACCTTGCTTCTTTTGGGTTGCCAAGTAAGTCTGTCAAGAAGGTTATGAAATCACGTTTGATGAGTTCTATAAATGATCAAGCGGAATTAGCTCAATATGAAAAAATGATTTCTCCGATCCGGAAACTTGCTGATTCTTTGCAGGTACCACGTGAAGTTAATATGAGTATGAGAAGACGTCTTATGAACCGTATTTCTCTCGACCTTGGTTCGTTTTCTTGGTTTGATGTTTGTGAAAAAAGTATTTTTGGTAGAGCTTCCATCGCGACCGCTATGATTATAATGATTTCTTTTGTAAGTATTTTTACATTCCAATTGAATACGCCTATTTCATATGCCAAAGATAGTCTGCTTTTTAATATCTCCGGAGATGTTTATGTATATCGAGCAGGTATGTTGATTCCGGTAGTGGATGGTTTTGTTTTGCAAGAGGGCGATAAAATCCATACCGGATATGGTTCCGGTGTTACAGCTATATTTATGGACAGGACTATGAGCAGGGTTGATGAAGAATCAAAGTTAAATCTGAGTAAGTTATATAGTGACGATTTCGGTAACACGGAAGTTACTCTTGGAGTAGCAGCGGGGCGTATATGGTCTAAAGTCCCATCGTTAATTGTTGGATCTTTCAATGTTGCAACCCTGCATACGGTTGTAAAGGTGCGGAGAAATGCTACTTTTGATGTGGATGTTGATAAAGAAGAGCAGGTGGCAATATCTGTAGTGGAGAATTTTGTTGACGTTGAGCTTTCTTCTTATAATCCAGCTGTTAAGACTACTGTCGTTGAAGGCGAAAGTTTGATTGTAAGTGAAGGGAAAAATAAGATTGTAAGTTTGGATGATAAGGACTTATGGCTTCGTATGAATATGTCAAAAGATGAGTTCGAAGGTCAACTTCTTGCTCAACAAGGTTCATCTGATCTTGAAGATGCAGTTGGATTCCTTCCAACTGATAAATTATATGGAGTTAAGATGTTCAAAGAAAATCTTGGTATGGTTCTTGGTATTAATCAACGTGAGAAACTTGAAAATCAGCTTAATATAGCTAGTAAAAGACTCGCCGAAGCTGAGGTTTTGATTCAAAAAGGTTTGAGTGGAAATGCTGAAGAAGTTCTCAAAGAGTATAAGCAAATAATGCTTGATATTACTCATGAATATAGTGATCTTATAGGTATAGAAGACGTAGAAAGACAGCTTTCTGCTATGATGGCACAGGACAAAAGAAGGTATTACACAACTCTACCAGGATCCAGTTTATCCGATGTAAAAAAAGTTGTTGGAGAAGTTGAGTTCTTGCTCGCAAATGATCGTGTTCGTGCAAACCAAATAGCTTTGAACCATGCATCTGATGATCTTTATCAAGTGTTTAATCTTTTGAAGCATGGTGGAGCAACTATGGCTGAAGTCTCAATTGAAGATTATCCAAATATTCTTCAAAATACATTACGTGATTTGGTCGCTTACAATCAGCATGATCAAGATGGATATTTTAGAGCGGCGTTCGTCACCGCTTTGTCAGATTTAAAAACAATTAATGCATTACATGAGGTTGTCGGCTTTAATGGAATTATAAATGTTGAAAGCGTACAAAGTAGAGTGATCGATACGCTTGATGAATATTTTGTTATAGCAAATACTGATTCTTCTTACGATGATTTGCTTGCTGAGTTCATGGTCTTACAAAAGGATAATCTTGATGAACTGGTTGAATTAAGTGAATTCGTAGGTGTGAACGATCAAAATGCTGCGACTGTAGATATCGCTTTGGTTGGACAGACGGTAGTTTCTGATGAGCTAGATTTGAGTGATACCGAGTAGGGTCCCAAGCCCTGCGAAGAAGGCTCCGATTATCCAAAACCTCATGGTTACCTGATGAGCAGGCCAGCCGATGTGTTCGAAGTGGTGATGTATTGGTGCGATGTAAAATACCTTTTTTCCATTTCTTAGTTTTTTGGAAGTGAGTTGAATGATTATAGAAAGAGTTTCAATTACGAAGATAAACATTATAAGTGGAAATACGACAACTGAGTTTGTGAGCATGGCAATAACCCCCATAGTTCCGCCGAGGGCTATTGAGCCCGTGTCGCCCATAAAGAATTTGGCGGGAGGTATGTTGAACCATAAGAATGCGAGCAGAGCCCCTATCAGTACGCCACAAAATGCTGTTAATATGAGTAGGCCTTGAGAATAAGCAATGATTCCCAGTGATAGTAGAGCGAGTATCGATAGCCCTCCGGCAAGGCCATCAAGCCCATCGGTAAAATTCACTGAATTTGCAGAGGCGATTATTATAAATATGAAAAGTGGTATGTACCATAGTCCAATAAAATAATCTCCGAAAAATGGGATGTGAATAGTGTCGTATCCAAGTTTGAAATAAAACCAATAAGATCCAAGTGCAGCAAAAAAAGTAAGCCATAAAAACTTTGGCCTCATATTTATACCATGTGATTTGCCCCAGCCACGGATGTTGAAATAATCGTCTACCGCACCGAGTAGTCCTAATGTAACGAGAGTGAAAATTGGAAGATATGTTTCTTTCCTGTTGATTAATGAATGATCTACTACTCCAATATAAGATATAAATCGAGTTGCGAGTACGATGATCAAAGTAGTTACCCAAATCAATATTCCACCCATTGTTGGAGTTCCGGCCTTGTGTTTGTGAAGTACATTAAACAGTATCGCCTTTCCACTAGATGCTTCGGTACGAATTCTTTTACTTATTTTTAATTTAATCAGAAGGCTTATGAAAATTGGGCATATAAAATATGCAAGTAAAAATGAACTCACTGTTCCGCCGAAGATAAGGATAAGATTTATAATATGTTCTTCTATCATCGTTATTTATTATATCACCATACGTAGGTTTCCCAAATTTTATCTTTGAGATATTGAGTCTCATTAAACCGAGCAGAGCTATTTAGAATTACAGTTACGATTTCATTCCCGTATGGATTTATAGCAAGTGAGATGAGGCATTCCCCTGCAGATAAAGTAGATCCTGTTTTGAGTCCTTTGATTTCAGGGTCAACCCCCAGAAGTTTATTAGTGTTTATGAGCTTGTGAGTAATCCCACTTACACTTTGAAATTCCATTTCTTTTATGTCTATTATTGATCTTATAAAACTTTTTTTAATAGCATATC
Source organism: Candidatus Peregrinibacteria bacterium (assembly GCA_030700255.1). NCBI lineage: Bacteria > Candidatus Peregrinibacteriota > Candidatus Peregrinibacteria bacterium. The sequence continues at coordinate 44,978 of JAUYJN010000043.1, forward strand.
CTGCGAGGATCCCAAGATCTTTTGCTGTTGAATAATTATCAGGGTCATCAAGTCCATGTGGGTTTGCAAAATGTGTGTTTTGCATTCCAAGATTCTCCGCTTTTGCATTCATCTTTTGTACAAATAATTCTTCTGAACCGGAGATGTTCTCCGCTATCGCAACCGCCGCATCATTCCCTGAATTGATTAGCATTGAATAAAGTAGATTTTTATAAGTAATTTTCTCACCTTGTTGTAACCAGGCTCTAGAGCCGGTAATTAATGCTGCATTCCTTGATACGGTAGCGACATCATCTAAGTTGTCGACGCTTTCTATTGCAACTATTGCAGTCATAATTTTTGTTAAACTTGCTATAGGTAGTTTTTGTTCAATATTTTTTTCGTATAGTATTTTGTTGGAATTTACATCGAGCACTAGCGCTGATACGGCGGTCAATCTTATTGGGATATCTTCAGATTTAATCGGAATTGGACTCAAGCTTAAAATCTCAATACCTGCAGACCTATGAGGCATATTATAAATAAGTGGCATGTTAGTATTCGTGCCATTTAGAAGTGCGCTTAAGTAAAGTGTAATTAAGGTTGAAAGCATTTAATGTAATAAAGAATTTATTTCATCCTGCGTTAGTGATCTATAAGTCCCGGTTTTCAGGTTCCCGAGTTTTATGCTCCCTATGCGTATTCTTTTCAAATCCATATACTTATACCCGATTCGCTCCATCATTAATCTTATTTGTCTTTTTCTCCCTTCTTCAATTGTTATGTGTATTATAGTTGGCTTCCCATCATTTTTTATAGTTTCAACTTTTTTTGCTTTTGCTATGTATTTTTCAGATGTCTTTCGGTCGGTTTGGATCCTCTCCACTTCAATTTCAATACCATTTTTCAATTTATCTATGTCTTCCTTTTTAGTTATTTTGTTGATTCTTATTTCGTACTCTTTTTCACATTTATTTGATGGATGCGCTATCTTGTGGAGGAAGTCACCATCGTTTGTAACTATTAGTAATCCTTCAGTGTTTTTATCAAGGCGCCCAACTGTTGATAATCTCATATCCGGTAATAATTCAGTGACCAATTTATCTTCATGTTGAGTTTCGTTTGCGCAGATATATCCTTTTGGCTTGTTGAGTAGGTAGTAAACTTTTTCTGGCATGCCGTCGATTTTCACCATGCCTATCATTACTTTGTCGACTTTTGGATTTATACTTATTCCCATTTTATTTACTATGACTCCATTGACTGCGACGGCGCCGGAGGCTATCAAATCATCGGCTTTTCTTCTGGACGTATAGCCGCTCGCTGCTATGAATTTATTTAATCTTATTTTGTCGCGTGCCGCCTCCGCACTCTGCTCTGTATTCAATTTAAAGTGAGTAAAAAAGTTTAGGATTCTGTTGTTTGAAATCTATGAATTGTTGCCCAAATATTACAACTATATCTGCCTGTGAAGAAAATTTCTCTTTAGAATATTCAGTGCCTTCCGCACTCACCGCTTCGACCCCCAGTAATTCACCTAGGGCTTCCAGTGTAGCTTTACTCGCGTCCTCTGTTCTGTAGTATATTTGATTCGCCTCAACCTTTTCTTCTGAGTTCCCGTATCGCACTACGTCAAATCCATACCTCTCAATATAAGTTAAACCGTCAAATGCCAGGTTTGGAGTTTTAGTACCATTGAGTACATGTATAGGAGCATGCTCTATTAATACGTTTGTTTTATACAGTACTATGTTTGCAAATTTTTGTATTTCATCAAATTTATTTGTTTGAGGAACCAATACAAAAGCTCCGCCATAAAATTCACGCTCAGGTGTATATAATAACCCTCCTTGTTTATATGGGTCATCGTTTATCACTGCATGAGTTATATTTGCACTACTAAATTTTGAAGCTTTTCGACCTAGATATATAAATTCATACATCTGTAGGTCAGTTTTTATATTTTCTTGATAACTTTGATATAGTTTTTTTAACTTTGTTTTTGAAAATAAAACTTCAGATGATAATAGTTTGCTTTGTATAGCTCCGAGTACATCTTTTTGCCTTCTTGCTCTATCAAAATCCGAAGTTGTTTTTCTACTTCGTACGTATTTCAAAGCCGTTTCTCCATCTAATTTTTGCACACCTTCTTTTATATAAAATGGTTCATATTCATACGTTTCACCCTTTGGAAAAAATGGATCGTATAATGTTTCCGGTACATTTACTTCGATTCCACCTATACTATCTATAACATCTTCAAATCCGGAAAAATCAACTAAAGCATAATAGTGAATTGGTACGTTTAATATTTCTTGAATTTCTTTTCTCATTAACTCCAGCCCCTCTTCGGCCGTATCACCTTCATTTAGTGAAAGTTCCAATACTTTATTTATTCTGGCTCCTCCAAGGCCTTCTGTTTCTACCCATAGATCACGAGGTACGGAAAGTATACCAACCGTATAATCTTTCATGTCTATAGATGCGATCATAATCGTATCCGTAAGGTTTGCTCCATCATGTTGTCCGCCACCTTCTCCAAGTAATAAAATATTTGTGTGATTGTATTCATCGGTTCGTACAGGCTTGTTCAGTACCGCCATAAACACATCTTTGAAGCTTAATTCTTTTATAAACATAAAGCCTTTGAACAATAGCAACCCGAATAAAAGTACTACCAATGCACTTACGATCAAGATTACGTTTTTGAATTTCAGGTGTCCTTTTAGCAATTTCGCATGTTTTTTCGCTGCAATAGAAGCGGTTCTTTTGAACTCAATATGCTTTGATTTGCGTATTTTCTTTACTTTGAAATTCATAGTTTACTATGTGTTACAGTCTTCCTTTGAAGCCCGCCATATTCTACATATATTTCAGCAGAAAACTATAGTAAATGAGAGTTAATCCACTGGGATTTAAAAAGAACAGATTTGAAATCACATACTCCAAGAATTTTGGCATGGATATTATCAACAAAATTGGAATCACAAAGCTGAGCGTACGTGCTTCCCTCGAGTTATTGATCCTGAGCTATACGATATAAGCTCAAGATGAGGCTGTTTTTTTCTTAGAACTCTTCACGAATGTTTTTGATAACCTTCGCAATGACATCATTTGCCTTATTATTACTTAGAGTGTTCCGTACGGTTTCTTCAGCATCGTTTCCCAAGACTTTTCGTATTTCATTGGTGATATTGGGATTGCCTGCGACTGCGGCACGCACAAGCGCATTACTATGCCTCGCCAACGCAATGAGTATTTCCGGGTCTGTATGCGATTGCGCTATAGCTACCAAGTTCACAGTAGATTGATTATTAAGATCATCAACGGTTCCAAAGTCTTCTAAATTAATTGTCATTTGAGTCATTATAGTAAGAGAGAATTAAATCATATTTTTATTTATTTTCAAAGCGAATATTGCATTCTTTGCATGCCTTGCAAATTCTATTGAGCGACACTCCTTTTTTTAAAAGGTCTGTTATTTCATTTTTTATCCATATTTTGCCGGAAACTGAGCTGAGTGCAAATCCTTTCATTTCCGCTTGCGGATCCGTCCATTTCCCATGACTCCCTTTACCTGTGTTTGGAACGGATTCGAGTCCGACTGCTATGAAAAAACGTTCCATTTTACTTCTATCTATCATGATGTTCGGTACCCGATATTTATTATAAATATTGGTACTTTTAGATTGCTCCTCAAAATCCATAGTATTCAGATTTAGATATTTGAAGATTTCGGAAAGAAAATATTTGTAAACATTGGGCTCCATGGAAAGCGATGTTCGAAGATTGCTAAACAAATCCCTTATGGTTTCTATGACGTTGGGATCGGTTTTTGTGGCCTCGCTCAGCTCTGTCTTAAGGCTTTCAGTGACTTCTTCGGCGACCTCATCTATGTCTTCGACGCAGTTGGAAATAGCATTTGGATTATTTGTATACAAATCCACACCTTCGAAATCTTTAAGCGTTATAAAAAGTAGTTCCAAATATTCGCCGGTTTCCGGCAAAATCCGGTGGATTTCGGTTAAGAGTTGATTGAACGGTATGTCGTGTTTTTGTGTTTCTGTGTTCATTTTTTCAAATTATCATCGAATTATACCAAAAATCCTGTTCATTTTGAAGGGGAAGGAGTTCAAGCTTCACCATTTTTTAAAACCTGCCTCCAACCTTAACTTTTCGTGGCACATACCTTGAAACCTCTTTTTCGGCTATCTCTTGCGATATTCGTATTGTCATTTTCGCCTTCATCGATCCCCCCTTTCTCAAAAATGAGATTGGCTTGCCCTTGCGGTTTATCGGGCACAAAAGTGTGCGGCCGCACACTTTTCATCTCGGCTATCGATACGCTTACATCGCTCAGGACTCGTATACCATTCGCTTCATTTTCCTGCGCCGGAAGAGCGCTTGAGTGCCGTATTTTTTGCAAAGAGTGAGGAGTTTTACTCTTAAGAGTAACATTTGAAGGTAAATCATATATTCTAAATAATAAAAACATATTTTGACTTTAGACTTAAATAAAAAGGGTCGAATTAGGACGGGGGGCGAAACACCGGCGCAAAAAATGGTGAACACTTTTGAAAGCTAGAAAACAGGTGAAAAAACCGATTTACCTTGGTTTGGGAGTTTTTTAGAGTTTTTTTAAATGATGTACTGTTGGATTTTAAAGAAATTTTAATTTCGTTTGGTATATGGTAGTTATGAAATTTTCTTTGAAAGTCACATATGGTGTTATTGCATTTTTGGGAGGGGTGCTTGCTTCTGAGATGATTTTCTCGATTGTGTTCAAAGCGGATGTGTTTTTTGGAAAATGGATTTGGTTGATAAGTGGGCTTTTTGTGGGATTGAGTTTTTTGCGTGGTAATGATAGTAGGAGATGGATTATTTGGTTGAAGTTTGTTTTGATTTTTTTTGCCGGAGTGTTTTATTTTAATGGGAGTTTTTTGCAGGGGGATGATCGGGGAGGGGTGAAATATTATGTGGGGCGAGAGGTTGATTGGCAGGTGCGTGTGGATGGCGAGGTTGATGTGCGGCGGACCGGTCAGAAGTTGACGGCCATGGTTGATGGGCTAAAGGGGTACGTGCTTCTGAATTTGCCAAAATATCCGCGGTATGAATATGGAGATGTTTTGAGTGTTTTTGGGTTGCTTGAAGAGCCATTTGAAACGGAGGATTTTTCGTATAAAGATTATTTGGAAAGATATGAGGTGTACGGAGTAATGAAAAATCCGAGAGTGCGAAAGGTTTCTTCAGGAATGAATAATCCTTTTTATAAATATATATTTTTTGTAAAAGATATTGTGCAGAGAAGGATCAACATTTTATGGAGTGAGCCGTATGCGAGTTTTGAATCCGGACTTTTGCTTGGTGCTCGCAAGGGGATTCCCGATAAAATTTTGGAAGCTTTTAATATAACAGGGCTCACTCATATAATTGCGATTTCCGGATATAATATTAGTCTTGTTATAGTTTTGGTTGGAGCGGCCTTTGCTAGCGTCGCTCGTAAAAAGAGGGTTGTATTGTCGGTGATTTTTATAGTTGTTTTTACTGTGCTTGTGGGTATGTCGGCCGCAGTAGTGCGCGCGGCTATTATGGGTTCGATTGGGCTCTTTGCCTTGTATTTTGGTAGGTCGACACGAGTTACTTTGACCCTGCTTATGAGCGCGCTCCTTATGAATTTGTATAATCCAAAAATCATTACATATGATGCCGGATTTCAACTTTCATTTGCAGCTACTTGTGGAATTATTTATGTTTCTCCGAAAATCGAAAAGTGGTTTGTAAGAGTGCCGGAAATTTGTGGGATTCGGGAAGGACTTCAAATGACTATTGCCGCTCAAATCAGCACTTTGCCAATTATTTTGTTTCACTTTGGGCGGCTTTCACTCGTTTCACCTCTGGCAAATATAATGGTTGCTCCATTTATTCCACTTAGTATGGCCGCAGGTGCTATCGCATTTTTGGTAAGCTTGATTTCAAATTTATTGTCTCAGATTTTTATAGGTATTACATGGATTTTTCTTGAGATTATAATTCAAATCACGCTTTTTTGCGCCGCGATACCTTTTGCAAGTTTGGATATTAGTGGATTTGATATTATTTTGCTACTTGGTACTTATACGTTTTTGTATATTTGGTTAAAGGAGAATTGAAAGGTGTTTTTTTAAGATTTTCCGAGTATATTTGTTATATGAAAAAAGAAAAAATCATAGAAATATTTGAAATGCTTCGTCGATTGTATCCGAATCCAAAACCCGCATTGGATCACAAAGATGCATTTACTTTGCTCATTGCAGTTATTTTGTCGGCTCAATGTACCGATGAGCGTGTAAATAAAGTGACGCCGAATTTGTTTCCCAAATATGATTCTCCTGAGAAAATTTTGGAACTTGGAATCGAAAAATTAAAAGAAATTATTCATAGCTGTGGATTTTTTAATGCGAAGGCCGGAAGTATTATTGGGATGTGCCATGGATTGCTTGAAAATCATAATGGGCAGGTTCCAAGTACTTTGGATGAACTTATCAAACTTCCAGGTGTTGGGCGTAAGACTGCTTCTGTTGTTCTTTGCCAATGGTTCAAGGTTCCAACAGTCCCTGTTGATACTCATGTGCACCGGATTACAAATCGACTTGGATTGGTTAAGACGAAAACTCCGGAAAAAACAGAGTTTGCTTTTCGAAAAGTTGTTCCGGAAAAATATTGGATAGATGGTCATTTGCAGATAATTTTTCATGGTCGACAAACTTGTATTTCTCGTAAACCAAAATGCAGCGAATGCGCCCTCAAAGATTTGTGTGAGTGGGTGGAAAAAGAGAGGTACTGATTGTTAGCTGCTTTAATTTTTCAAATTGAGAAATGTAACGCTTTTATTTGGGATTATATGTTTTTTTCTAAGCAAGGATAGATGTAGTTTAATTCATGCATCTCCATTTTTTTATCATAGTTTCTTTTCAACATATTTTAAGTTTATCGAATGCACTATATCGTGGTGCTCGCGACAAAGTGGAGCGAGCAAGTGTGGGTCATGACTTCCTGAGATAGCAAATGGCACTTTGTGATGAATATGTACTGATTTTTTGGTGCAACTCGACACCGAACATCTATCTCCAAATTCTTGCTTTAAAACTTTCTTCACCCCCACAGATAATCGTCGATTGGCAGCCTTCCCATCCATTTTTCTCTTCGCCTCTTTCGCATCCTCATTTGCCACCACTTTCGCCTTATTTTCAGCTAAATCCTCTTTACATTTCTGTAAAAATTCTCTAAATAAATCATCGATGCTTATACCTCTCGCCTGCAGCTCAAGTAGATTTTCAAGTGTTTCTTCGGACAGTTTTAGCTGAAGTTTTTTGGTCGGCAATGCCTCCCTCAAACCCACATCGATTTGACTTATCGCTGTATTTATTTCTACATAAGATTTGTGCACGTGCACAGACTTAGGGTCATTCAGCGGCTCAAGAGAGCCATTTTTAGTCTTTGCCTCCGAACTTTTCTCGTCAAAATCGAAACTGTTTTCATCAAAATCATGCTTCACCCCAAACCTGCTTTTTACATCTCGAACGTACGTTTCAACTGTCCTGCAAGCGAGTTTTGTCACAGCTTCCACCAAGTCAATTTCATCGATCAAGTCGACTATTGAAGCGATTCTCGCCAATTTATTTGAACTTACTTCTCCATTTACGAGTATTTTACGCAACAATGGTTTCTCAATAAAACGATCACTCAAATTAACAACTCGATCGACATGTTCACGACTTACCCCTCCGTATTTGGCTGCGAATTCGTATATGGATTTGCATTTTTTCTTCTCAAAAAGTTTTCTTTTTTTCACTTCAGGTAAAAGTCCGATAAATTTCCGTCGAAAGCGGATAGCATTCTCTCCATATTCTTTACAGAGACACATAAGTTGTATGTCTGAAAAATTTTCGACGTCAGAATCAATTTTTCTTTTAAGATTTATAGGTGTGGTTTGCAAAGTAGCTATATCGGAATTTTTTGTTGCTGCATTTTTCATGGTTTTTTGATTAATAAATATTGTTGTTTTATTGATGGTTATGTTTTGCATCCTTTTTTGCTCACCGCTGATGGTAGAATAGGCAATGCAGGTTTTACCTTTTGTTTTGAGATAGAATAATACCATCCCTTCACCATTCCAGGTCAAGCCTAAAAGGCTGAAAAACGCCAATCAGAAGCCAAAAGTTACAACTTTGGCTTGCGCTAAAATCCAAACATTACACGGTGAGTATTGACTTACTCGCCTAGTGACGGTATAGTTGAATTTCAGTGTCGTGGAATGTAGTAATTCAGAGGCTTCTTAGATTTCCTGTCTTGACTTTATGTGGTTTTAAGTTATTGTTACGTCTCTTGTTTTAAGAAATCAATATGAATAAAAGTGGAAAATTTACAGTTGCTGCATTAGGTGCTCTTGCACTTATTGGTATTGCTTCACAATGTGGTGATGATACTCAAAACTTTGGACTAGATTCGTCAAATCATGATGGGCCAGGTACGATTAATAGAAAAGCTAAAGCTCCTAATCAGCTATCTCTAGCAGATCAAAGAAGGCGTGAGTATGCAACGGATCGTTTGAAAACACGAGAGCAATTGAAGGGTTTATTTACAGACCCTGACGAGCTAGATGCCTTAACTGGCCTTGAGGGCGGTCAATTACCATGTTTTGGAGGAGGTAATATGTCACCGAATAGTATCTATCCTGTGTATGATGAATTTACAAGTTGTCTTGATGGCCTTGCCCCGGAAGTAAGGGAGGCAGTTGATGCTTTGTTTTGGAGAAGGGGTGATCTTGATAAAAATGTTCGTAAACTTGAAGCTCAAGATTATGCTATGGAGACCGTGATGGAAGTGGTGATGCCAGGTGCGTTTAAGTCTTTGCAGGATGACGGATGGACTATTATGGACCGTATTACTGATGCTAAGACTAATGCTTTTCAAGTTGATTTGAGTGGCGTTGTTCCTGAGGATGATTTGTTTCAAAATATCGATATACGTTTTGGGACGACGTATGGCAGTGATGACCCTCTTGTGAGAGATCCGAGCGATATCTATGTGCAATACACGGCTCGTATCACTGATTACGGTATCGATCGCGCAAATCGTCCTGATGAATTTGTTGCAGATTCTCCAGAAGAATTATGGCGTCTTATCGTTGAATGGTTGAATGCGACTTATCGTCGTTAATAATTTCTCGAGATTTCCTTATAGGTTGTAAGATTTTTTGTTTCTGATATGTTTTTATTGTCAAAAATAAAAATATATAAATATGGCTAGTGTTTCGATTATATATGGTTCGACAGGTGGTAATACCGAGATGGTGGCGGAGGCTGTGCAATGCGCCTTAGAAGATGGGGGGTGTAAAGTTGGCTTGATGAGAGTTGAGAGGTATTCTATTGAGGAGCTTTTTTCTGCTATTGAAAATAGTGATTTATTTATAATTGCAGCTCCGACTTATGGGCATGGTGAAATGCAGGAGGACTTGAAACCATTTTTGCATGAACTTAAGAGTTATGATTTAAAAGGTAAAAAATGTGCGGTTATAGGTCTTGGAGAGGCTAAATATGATGCACATTATCATATTGCGGCCGTGCCGATTATCGAAGAAATTATAAAAGATGCGAATGGTGAATTTATTTTTAGGCCGCTTCGTATCAGTGGGAGTCCGGTTGCGAACTTGGATCGGTTGATTCCACTTTGGACAAAGGGGCTGATTGAAGAAATTTCTAAAATTTAAAGCTAATGTTTAGGACGACGTTAAAAATAGCGGGTGAAAGTGGAATGGGGCTTGTCTCTGTTGGTACGATTTTGACGAAAGCTCTTAAGAATTTAGGATTTTATATAAATATGGATCGGGAATATCCATCTTTGATTAAGGGTGGACATTCGAATTTGCAAATAGATTTTGATGATGATCCGGTGCATTGTTTGTCTACAACGATTGATATTGTGATGGCGCTCGATAAGGTTGGACTCGATGCATATGTGGACATAGTGAGAGAGGGTGGGGTTTTGATTCATGGATATGAAAAGCGAGAACTTTTGAAAGATCTTGAAGATCGTGCCGCGGCTCGAAATGTTAAATTGGTTTATTTGCCGGCCCGGCAAGTTGCGTATTCTTTTGATGGAACTGAATTGATGGTGAATATGGTGCTACTTGGTATGCTTTGGAGAGTGCTTGGATTTGATTATGCTGTTTTGGAGGATTTGGTTAAGGAGCAGTTTGCAAGCAAGCCGGCTTTATTGAAGATTGATCTTGAATGTCTTGAAGTTGGTTACAAAGGTGAATTTAAATTTGAAGAAATTGATGAGAAAGTTGATTTTCCTGAGATGAATATTAAACTTCCGGAAAGTAAGCCGGAGACTATCTTGGTCGATGGGAATTGGGCGATCGCGATAGGTGCTATACAGTGTGGGGTGCGCGCTTACTACGCATATCCTATGAGTCCTGCCAGTTCGATTTTGACACATCTTGCTGAGTATGCTGATGAAACCGGTATGCTTGTAAAACAAGCTGAAGATGAAATTACTTCTGCACAAATGGCAGTTGGTTCTATGTTTGCAGGGACGCGCGCGCTAGTTGGTACTTCCGGTGGAGGGTTTGACCTTATGACTGAAACACTTTCACTTGCAGGTATGATTGAGTGTCCATTTGTTGTAGTTATCGCACAGAGGCCGGGTCCTGCAACCGGACTTCCCACTTGGACGGGGCAGGGCGATTTGAATCTTGCAATTCATAGTTCTCATGGAGAATTTGCTCGCATCGTCATAGCTGCCAGTGATCAAACCTCTTGCTTCGAATTAATTCAACATGCGATGAATTACGCTGAAATCTTTCAAGTGCCGGTTGTATTTTTGACAGAAAAAGTTATAGCTGAAACGAAGACTACAGTGCCTGTTTTCAAACAAGGTGAGATTCCTATTGAGAGAGGGCTAGTTACAGATGAGGCGGAGTTGGCTACACTTGAAAGTGCAGATAGATTTCGAATTACAGAAAATGGGATTTCAAAACGTTGGGTACCGGGAAGTACAAAAACATTTTATTTTGGTAATGGGGATGAGCACAAAGAAGATGGGCGTTTGACTGAAGAAGCTTACGCAGCAGCGGCTATGTATGCGAAACGAATTAGAAAAATGGATGCTATACTTGAAGCTTTGCCTGAGCCGGTTGTATATGGGTTTGATCCAGATAGTGGAACTGTATGTGATGTTTCCACGCCAGGGAAAGGACACGCGGATGCGTGTCTGTCATTTATAGGATGGGGTAGCACTAAATCTACGATGATTGATGTGATTGAAGAATGTGAAAAACAAGGAGTGAAAGTGAATTATTTACACTATGAATATTTGTACCCTTTGAAAACTTCGGTGTTGAAACAATTTATAAAAGCGAATGGTAATGTTTGTTTGATAGAAGGTAATTATACAGGGCAGCTTGGAGATTTGATAAAATTAAAACTTCAAGATGAAGAGGTGTTATTTAAATTTAAAAAACAATTTTTCAAATATAATGGTCGACCATTTTTCCTTGAGGAGGTAATGGAATTTATTATGAAAAATAAAAAATAATTTTGTGTATTATGGGATGTAATTCAAATACAAATAGTGATATGAAAAAACTTTCAGAGATGAAGGCGGAATATACGGCGTTTGATTATCCTGAGGTTCTGACTTGGTGTGGAGGCTGTGGAAATATGGGTATTCAAAATGCTCTTAGGAGGGCATTTACATTGGAAGGTTTGACCGTGAATGATCTGCTACTTTGTTATGACATTGGTTGCAATGGAAATGGTTCTGACAAACTTGCGACTTATTCTTTACATGGATTACATGGCCGTATTATTAGTGCCGCCGCTGGCGTAGCACTCGCTAACTCTAGACTTAAAGTCTTAGCTTTTGCAGGAGATGGTGGGACTATGAGTGAAGGTATTAATCACTTAATACATTCTGTTCGTAATGATTATCCTATGGTTTTTGTGCTCCATAACAATCAAAACTACGGGCTTACAACAGGGCAAGCGTCTGCGACAACTCGCAAAGGATACAAGATGAATGCTTCTCCGGATGGAGTCGCAAATGAGCCGATGAATCCTTCTGAATTTGTGCTTGGTCTTGATGCGACATTCGTCGCGCGCACTTTTTCCGGAGATACCAAACACATGACAAAAGTCTTGAGAGCTGCTCTAAATCACAAAGGTTTTGCATTCGTAGAAATTATGCAGATGTGTCCGACTTATAACAAAGCAACTCCAATAAATTGGTTCTGGGATAGAATAAAATATGTCGATGATATAGAAGGGTATGACGAGACAAATTTAAAAATGGCAAAAGATGCAGCGTTTGATATTTATGAAAAATTAAGTATGGGAGTTTTGTATCGCGATAAAAAAACACCTAATTTTGTGGAGCGTTTGATTTCACGTAAAGATAAAAAAACCGCTCTAATCGATGAAGTACAGCATTATGACGTGAGTCACTTTATGGATAGATTCAAATAGTCGTTTTTATTTTTGAAGTTTTGCGAGAATTGCTTCCCCGAACTCGGTGGCTTTGTCAGGGCCGCTTGCTGTTATAATACGACCGTCTGTGATTACTCCGCTTGATTGGTATAGACAGTGGCCGGCGCAGAGTTGTGGCTTGGCACCTGACCATACGGTAGCAGCTTTGCCGACCAGTAATCCTGCATTTGCAAGTATTACCGGAGCGAGACAGATAGCTGCTACGAGTTTACTATTGTTATAAAAATCCCATGATAATTTGTGTGCGTTTTTGTCATTTAGATAAGTCTCCGCTCCTGCTCCACCTATAAATGCTATTACATCAAACTCCTCTTCCGGCTTTGCATTCTCTTTGAAAAGTTCATCAAAAAGCATGTCTACATGTACTTCTTTTTTTTCAACTGAACTCACTGCAATTTTTTCTTTTGAAGTTGTGATAACTTCATGTCCCGCCGCTTCAAGTATTACCTTTGGTTCAAAATATTCCTCATCTCGAAACCCATCATACCCAATTACCATTAGAATTTTTGCCATTACGTGAATAGTTAGATTGTCTACATCCTATATGATTTTCATTTTTCTTACAATTTCTTCTTCGAGGCGTCCCGGTATTGTGAAGCCGGCGGCCTTTTTGTGACCACCTCCACCAAATACTCCTGTGATTTGACTTAAGTCGACGTCATCTCTTTGGGTGCGGCATGAGCCTTTTACATTGCCTTGTAAATCCTCGGATAGGAGTATGCAAAATTTAGATTCCGGTAAAGTATTCAAATAATCTATAACTCCGGAGGCATCGTTTGGTTCCAGATTCAATTCTCTTAAATCTTTTTCCATTAAGTTTGAGACCAGTACGTTTTTGTCATTTAGGCGCGCGCGCGATAGCGCGCGCCCCCATAATCTTAATTTGTTTACGGACGCTGTCTTGAATAAATATTTCACAACTTTTTCATAATCAGCTCCGCGTAACATTAGTTCCGACATTACTTGCAACACTTCTGCGGTAGTATTTGAATGTTTGAACGAACCGGTATCATAATAAAGCCCTGCAACCAAGCTTGTCGCCATTTCGTTCGTGATGACTATATTTAAAAATCTAAATACAAAATATAGAACTAGTGATGTTGCGGCAGCTTCTCGGTCAACGATGTTCACACTTCCAAACATATCATTTGTCGCATGATGATCTATATTTATTAGAGGAGGTTGCCCCTGAAGAATTTTTGGCATTTTCTCATGGTATTTTACCAAATAATGAGCTCCGCAGTCCACACTGATAAGTAGGTCATAACTACTGATTTCTTCCCAAGTTAAATCTTGTTTAAATTGGTCACTATATTTTATAAACTTTAGCATTTCAGGGACTGCGTCAGCACATGCACTATCTACAGTTTTCCCGAGGCTCTCAAGTCCCAGTCGGAGCGCACTATTTGCCCCTACAGAATCAGCATCAGGATTTCTATGAGAAATTATGAGAATACGCTCCGCTTTTTCGATAAGCTCTCGAGCTGATTTTAATTCTTCTATACTAAGTTGTACTCTGTGATTCATTATGTTCCTTAAAAATAAGACTTCAATATAGTGAAAATAATATCACTAGGGAATCTACTCTTGTTGTGTGTATGGCAAAGAAGTTGTACAACCTGCTATCTCTGCAAGGAATTGGTACTTTAGGCAAGATGAATCTTAAGATTTCTTGAGTTTTTGTATTTTTTTCTTAATTTCTTTTGGAAACATTCGGCCAAAGAGTTTCCCGTTTATCATAGTTGATGGTCCCTGTGAGCAGTTACCTAGACAGCCGCATGCTGTGAGTTCGATGTTTCCATCAGGAGTTGTATTGCCAATCTCTATGTCGAGCTCTTTTTCTGCAGCTTTGATAGTGTCTGCACAAAAATTTCTTTTACAGGCACCTGATGCACAAATTTTAATTGTGTTCTTTGCGTCTGATGGCTCTGTTGTGAGTATGTAGTCCGGCATATTTATAAATCAAGAATAAATCCAAGCTCAAGTTTAGCATCGTCTGACATTAGATCCTGTGTCCAGGGTGGTTCAAATACAACTTCGACAATTACATCTTTTGTACCTTCGACTTCACGGACACGCGTTTCGATTTCTATAGGAAAAGTTTCTGCCACCGGGCAGTTTGGTGTAGTCAGCGTCATCGTAACAACTATATTATTATCATCATCAATATCGACCCCATAAATCAATCCAAGATCATATACGTTGATCGCAATCTCCGGATCGTATACGGTTTTTAGTGCTTCTATAATTTCTTGTTTTAATTCCTCTTTAGTTTTCATTATGTGGATTTGATTTTTTCTATCATTGCGCTTAGGCCATTTGCGCGAGTAGGGGAGAGATGTTCTTTGAGGCCTATTGTTTCAATAAAATTGAAATCGGTATTTTTTATCTCTTTAGGAGATTTATCTTGCACTACTTTGAGAATCAGTGCAATGAGTCCTTTTGTTATTATAGCGTCTGAGTCTGCAAAAAAATGTACTGTATCGTTTTGTAATTTTGGATAAAGCCATACGTTTGATTGGCAGCCGTGTACTTTGAATTCTTCAGTTTTAAAATCTTCCGGCATAGCTGGAAGTGATTTGCCAAGGTCGATAATATGCTGGTATTTGTCTTCCCAGTTATCGAAAAATTCGAACTCTGAAATTATTTCTGCTTGAATTTGTTGTGTCATTTTAATTTAGCTTAGCATCTCTTTGGCTTTTTTTATCCCTGCGATTAAGCGGTCTACTTCTTTTTTTGTATTATAACATGCAAATGAAGCGCGGATTGTTCCAGGGACTTTGAGGTATTCCATGAGGGGTTCGGTGCAATGATTTCCAGTGCGAATTGCGATGCCCATGCGGTCGAGCAAAGCTCCAATATCAGATGGGTGAAGGCATTCATTTGAGTCACCTTTTGTAATTATAAATGAAATTACTCCGGCTTTGTTTTTTGCAGTTCCGATGATTTTTAAATGTTCAATTTCTTGTAATTTTTTTGTCGCATATTCCAGTAGTTCTGATTCGTATTTTTGAATTTCTTCGATACCGATTTCTTCTATAAATTCAATTGCGGCCTTGAGGCCGATGGCTCCGGCGACGTTGGGAGTCCCTGCTTCAAATTTATAAGGAGCGGCTTTGTAAGTGGTTTTTTCAAGTGTGACTTTTTCTATCATTTCGCCTCCGCCCTGATATGGGATCATGTCATTTAGTAATTCTGATTTTCCATATAGAACTCCGATCCCCATAGGGCCATACATTTTGTGTCCGGAGAAACAATAAAAATCAGCATTTAGATCTTCGACGTCAATTTTTATGTGTGGCATAGCTTGAGCTCCATCTACCAAAACCAGTGTTCCATTTTCATGTGCTCCGTGAGCAATTTCCTTGATAGGATTTACTGTGCCGAGTGTATTTGAAACGTGCGTAATCGCAACTAATTTAGTTTTTTCATTTAACAAGCTTTCATAATGTTTCATGTCAAATTCACCATTCCCATCTGTTCTTACGGCATGTATTCGCATTCCTGTGAGTGCTGAAAGCATTTGCCAAGGTACGAAATTACTATGGTGTTCTGCGATAGAAATTATCATCTCATCTCCTTGTAATATATTTCGTCTTCCAAATGTCATCGCAACCAAGTTGATTGATTCGGTAGTGCCTTTTGTAAAAACTATTTCATCGGTTTTTGCATTTATAAATTCTGCGACTTTGGAGCGAGCCCCCTCGTATGCATCAGTAGCTTTTTGACTTAAACTGTGTACTCCGCGGTGCACATTCGCATTGCTGGTTTTGTAATAACCACCTATAGCTTCAATTACGCTGAGTGGCTTCTGAGTCGTTGCCGCATTGTCTAAATACACAAGCGGAAGTCCGCATACTTCCTCTGTTAGAATTGGAAATTCTTCTCTGATTTTTTCGATGTTGTATGTCATTTTTATGAATAAATATGTAAGCAACTTTTCTCCAGTTTTCTTTTGATTTTTTTATCGATTTCTTCTTTGAAACTTTCTGAATCTATTTTGTCTATGATTTCTTTTGCAAATGCATAGGTGAGAAGTTCTTTTGCTTTTTGCTCACCGATTCCGCGAGAACGCATATAAAATAAAGCTTCCGGATCCAGTTGTCCACTAGTTGCGCTGTGTGAACACTTAACATCTTCCGCATATATTTCGAGTATCGGCATAGCGCTGGCAGTTGCAGTGTCGGATAATAATATGTTTTTACTTCCCATTGTTGCGATTACTCCATCCGCATTCTTTGCGACATAGATTTTACCTTCGGCATCCGCTCTCGATTTGTCATCTAAAATCGTTCTGTAAATCTGCGTGCTCTCCGAATTTCCAACCATATGATTTACTGAGATTTTGCTTTTGTTTTTTGTATTTCCGGAAAGTATGTAAAGCCCATAGATTTTTACATTTGAATTCTCTCCTTCCAAATTAATTGTGATATTTTTTTCTATATCGGTTGATCCGATTTGGATATCATACATTATAAAAGAGGCATCTTTTTCGAGAGTGATTTCATATGAAAATAAAGAATCCTCAAGTGTGAGTGTTTCAGTTTTTCCTTCTGAAATTTGGATTTTTTTAACCTCCATAATTTATTATTTTAACCAGTCATATCCTTTTTCTTCGAGCTCTAGGGCGAGATCTTTGCCTCCTGATTTGACGATTTTGCCATCATGCATCACATGTATATGATCGGGTACGATGTAATCAAGGAGCCTTTGGTAATGTGTGACAATTATAAATGCATTATTTGCTGATCTTAATTTATTTACACCATCTGCGACGACTTTTAGCGCATCGATATCGAGCCCGGAATCAGTTTCGTCCAGTATTGCGAGGGTCGGAGAAAGCACTGCCATTTGGAAAACTTCATTCTTCTTTTTTTCTCCACCGGAGAATCCTTCGTTAAGTCCGCGCTTCATCAAGTTTTCATCTGCGCTAATTTCATGATTTTTTTCTTTTGCAAACTTTATAAATTCTGCTGATGATAATTCGTCCTTCCCTTGGTATTTTAATTTTTCATTTATTGCAGTTTTCAAGAAATTCATGGTGTTAACTCCCGGGATTTCAACCGGATATTGAAATGCTAAAAAAATCCCTCCCTGGGCACGAATCTCTGGATTCATTTTGAGAAGATTTTTGTTTAGGTATTCTATGCCACCATCGGTTACAGCGTATTTTTGTCTGCCCGCGAGCACTGAAGCAAGCGTACTTTTCCCCGCACCATTTGGCCCCATGATTGCATGGACCTCTCCGGCCTTTACTTCGAGGTTTATTCCTTTGAGGATTTCATATCCTTCAACGCCTGCATGTAAGTTTGTAATTTTTAGCATAGTTTTTTATGGTTGTTTCGCACCGTGCATTATCCTACAGTACCTTCGAGTTTTAGTGCCAGTAGGTTTTTTGCTTCGATGGCGAATTCCAGAGGTAAGTGTTTGAGTACATCTTTGCAGTATCCGTTTACGATCAGGCCGATAGCCTCTTCCATACCGATTCCTCTTTGAAGACAGTAGAATAACTGATCTTCTGAGATTTTGGAAGTCGTTGCTTCGTGTTCTATGATTGCGCTCTTGTTTGAGTTTTCAACTTTTGGAAAGGTGTGTGCTCCACAACCACTTCCTATAAGTAGTGAATCACATTGAGAGTAATTTCTGGCATTGGTTGCGCCTATGCCGATTTTTACCAGACCTCGGTAACTGTTTTGACTGTGTCCGGCACTTATACCTTTTGAGATTATTGTACTTTTGGTATTTTTACCAATGTGAATCATTTTTGTACCTGTGTCAGCCTGTTGGTAGTTATTTGTAAGTGCGACAGAATAAAATTCTCCGACTGAGTTATCGCCTTTGAGGATTACGCTTGGGTATTTCCATGTTATTGCGGATCCGGTTTCGACTTGAGTCCAAGAGATTTTTGAATTGTCACCTTTGGCAAGTCCGCGCTTTGTTACAAAATTATATATTCCACCTTTCCCTTCTTTGTCTCCGGGATACCAGTTTTGCACTGTGGAATATTTCACTTCTGCATCCTTGTGAGCAATTATTTCGACGACGGCCGCGTGCAATTGGTTTTCATCTCTTTGTGGAGCCGTACACCCTTCAAGATAACTTACATAGCTTCCTTCGTCTGCGACGATGAGGGTTCGTTCAAATTGTCCTGTGTTCATCGCATTGATACGGAAATATGTGGAAAGCTCCATCGGGCATTTAATTCCTTTTGGAATAAAGCAAAACGATCCATCCGTGAATACTGCTGAATTTAATGCTGCGTAAAAATTATCATTTTGTGGAACGATTTTCCCGAGATATTCTTTTACTAGATTAGGGTGGTTTTCTACCGCTTCTGAGAATGAGCAAAATATAATCCCATGTTTTGCGAGAGTTTTTTGGAATGTGGTTTTGACGGAAATGCTGTCTATTACCATATCAACTGCTACTTGTGAATTTCCAACTCCCGCCAAAATTTCTCTTTCATGTATAGGCACTCCAAGTTTTTCAAAAGTTTTTAAAAGTTCCGGATCTGCTTCATCGAGTGAAGTAGTAGTTTTTTTCTTCGGAGACGCATAGTAAATAATTTCTTGAAAATCTATTTCCGGAAATTTTAAATGTGCCCAAGTAGGTGGGCCTTTTTTTTCAACCATTTTAAGCCAAATTTTGTACGCTTCAAGCCTGAACTCAAGGAGCCAATCAGGCTCGTTTTTTTTTGCTGAAATAAATCGAATGATTTCTTCGCTCAATCCTTTTGGCGCAAAGTCCGTCTCTATATCCGAGCTAAATCCGTATTTGTATTCGGCTGATGTGACACTTTTGAGTGCAGTATTTTTTTGAGTTGATTTTTTTGTCATCGAGTTTGGCAGATTCGCTTTATTTATGCGCTAAATTGGAGTTTCAATCTACCAGAAATCATTTTATGGTCAAGGCCTAGGCATAGCTAATCTTTTGTGTTATAATTTAGTGGATAAATAATCAATTTTATATTATGGCAGATCAAGATGTATCTAGAGTTGAAGGGCCCCCACAACCATTTACTCAATTAGGTTTACCTGCGCTTAGAGAACAAGACATCGCTCTAGGTTTAAAACAAGGGCCACCCCCTATCCAATTTGACCTAGGTGAGCTTGTAGTTGTGGAAGATGTGCGCAATGTTTTTGCTGATGTATTTGTTGATACGCCTGATACTAGTAATACTTTACCTGCATTCCCGGATGCAATTATGAAGGAAGTGATTCCTGCAATTAAAGCTGAGCCCGTAAATGGAGTTCCTCCGGTACGTGATGAGTTTTAATGCTTCAGAAGATGAGACAGTCGCTTAATTTTTTATGTTATGAGTAGAAGTGTGAGAGAACTAGATGATCGAGCAAATGGAGGTCCGGAGCGACTTGGTCAAACATTTGTTGATCTTCGAGTCGTTAGAGCTCGTGAAACCCAAATGATTGATGTTTTGAAAGATGAGATTGGTAAATTGCGAGTAAAATTTTGTTCGATAGACTTACCGGATGATTCAAAAATGGATGAAATTGTTGACGCATTCTCTAGTGAAGTTACAACTGAATTAATGGAAAATGGGCAAACTTTAAACTCTGAAGCAATTTCATATATATTAATGAGTTTTGCTAGATTTTATCCAAATTTATCATTTGAAAGTTTACCTCGATATTTTCGTGCACTTATAGGTGAGATGGAAAATGACTCACAACATCTTATTGTTAATCATATAGATAATTATTTTGTGAACAAAAAAGCTAAAAAAGGTAGGAGGCAACTTTTGGATGATATGGTTGCCAGCGTCCTCGGTTCTTTTATATCTGATGATGAATTGAAAGCTTTGAGAGATGATCTTTTTCGTCATCATCATTAATATAATTAGCTTTATCGTTTCACTTTGTTTACATGGTCGTAGGCGGCGTAAGCCGCAGCGGCGCCTTCGGCGGCGCATACTACTCCTTGTTTCCATTCTGAGTCAGTGACGTCTCCGGCAGCGTAAACCCCGTCTATATTTGTTCGTGAGTATCTATCGATGATGATTTGTTTTTTAGGGTCGAGGGCGCAGCCCAATTTTTCGGCGAATTCAGATCTGGCAGTTCCACCGATTTCTACAAATATTCCATCAACCGGAAATACTGATCCATCTTGAAGTACAACTTCAGTTACTAGGTTTCCATCGCCTCTTACTTCTGTGATAGAAGTATTTACCATGAGGTCTATTTTTGGATTTTGTTTGACGCGCTCCGCGTTGATAGGTTCCGGTCTAAGTTTTTCTTCCGGGCCTCTATACATTATAGTTACATGGTCTGCGTGCTCCGCTACAAAAAGAGATTCTTTGAAAGCTGAGTCACCTCCGCCAACTACGATTGTTTTTTTGCCTTTAAAAAGTGGTGAGTCACAAGTTGCACAGTATGAAACACCTTTGTTTGCGTATTCATCTTCTCCAGGTACTTCCAAATGTCTGTGAGCAAGTCCTGTTGCAAGTAGGATTGAATATCCGGTGTATACGTTCCCTTTTTTGTCTTCAACTTCAAACATTTTGTCTTCTCTTTGTCTTACATCTACAACTTTTGAATTTTTGATTTCAGCTTCTACCGACTTGGCATGTTCCATGAATTTCATACCAAGTTCAAATCCACTGATTGATTTGTATCCAGGATAATTTTCAACCAGATGAGTTTGCGTGATAGTCCCTCCATGTAATTCTCCAAGTACTAGTACATTCATTCCAAATCTTCCTGCATAAACCGCAGAAGCCAGTCCGGCCATGCCGGTTCCGAGAATTATCATATCGTAAGTTTTTTGTTCTTCATTCATGTTGATGTAATTAAAAATTATTTTTATTATAGCAATTGTTTCTCGTTGACCGTTTTAGCTCATGCCCACCCATTATCTTGGTAAACGCCTCGTCAGTATAGGGCAATTTTAAAAAAAGTTAACTTGAAATTTGGGTAGGTATTAGTACTTCAAATTTTGCGCACAGGGTGAGCGGACTACCACCATATAATATTTGGATTTTAGCGCAAGTTGAAGTTACGATTTTTGGCTTGAGACTGGTCTTTTTTGACATTCTCACCTTGACTCGAAATGGTGAGCGAATGTTATCATTCCAGTGTAAAAACACTTCTATTTTTTAATCAAAAAATCATGCAACATACAGTATCAAAAAATCCCGACATCGAAAAATTCTCAGATAAACAGCTTCTATATTTCTGCAAAAAATACGGCGATCAAACTTTGCTTTGGCGACGAAAGTTCATTGGGCTTCTGCCGGAGGTAAACCGAAGAGGTCTATATGAACGTAAAGGATTCTCTTCGATTTTTGAATTTGGTAAACGTATGGCAGGTTTGAGCGAAGATCAAATTCGCCTCGCTTTAAATCTCGAAAAACGTTTTGAAGACAAGCCGGTTCTCAAATCAATGCTCGTGGCTGGTGAGGTTAGTATCAATAAATTAGCAAGAGTCGTGTCGATTGCAACTTCAGAAAATGAAGAATTTTTGGCGCAGAGTGCAAAGGTTTTATCGAAGTCTTCACTTGAAGTTTTTGTAAGGGATATACGACTTGCAAGAAATAACAGCGTTGAAAATAGCTCGACCTTACGAAGTCAAAATGGCTTATTTGAGCCGCAAATCGAGTTAGAAAGTCTGCCCGGGCAGCATGTCGAAGCGCCGCTTTGGCACCTGTTCGGAGACGATGGGAACGGTACTTGGTTGAAGTTTAAATTAAATGATGAGGTAATGAAAAAACTTAATGAACTGCACGACAAAAACTTAGATGTAAACAAAATTCTTCTCGAAATGCTTGAGAAGCGTGAAAAAGAATTGGCGGAGAATAAAGTGAAAGTGGCGGTAAATGAGACTGCTAAAGAGGTAAAGAGAAAAATGGATGGTAAAGAGGTCGGTCGGCGATTATCAGTAGGGGTGAGAAAAGTTTTAAAGCAGGAATTTGGAGATCGATGCTCAGCGTCGGGTTGTGTGAGAGAGGCGAAGCATATTCATCACAAAGTGCCATTCTCAATTTCTGGAAGTCATGATCCGAATCTGCTCGCTCCACTTTGTCGCGAGCACCATGATATTGTGCACTCGATAAACTCAAAATATGTTGCAAATAAGCTGGGATAAAAATAAGTTAAAAATGTATTAAGACAGCTTAAAGAGTGCGCATTGACATACGTCTATATAAAGCTGGATGGAAATTGTAGGTGGTTAGTGCTTAGCCGAGCATACTATTTATTGCAGTACCCATGTCTTTGAGACGGTCTTTGCGCGTGTTTCTTTTTGATAGTGCGCCAGCTTGTCCGGTTTCGATTCCGGCTG
Source organism: Candidatus Peregrinibacteria bacterium (assembly GCA_030700255.1). Classification (NCBI taxonomy): domain Bacteria; phylum Candidatus Peregrinibacteriota; species Candidatus Peregrinibacteria bacterium. The sequence continues at coordinate 67,780 of JAUYJN010000043.1, forward strand.
CTATGGCTTTTTTCCGGATGTGAGTTCCTAGGGCAGCATCTATTTGCCTATCAAGTATGTCTTGCCTTGCTTGTAACCCGCCGTCATCCAGGATTTCTTCGCCCTTTTGATCTATGACTGCACCGAGTGCCAATCCATCTTTTGCGAGTTGATCGTCCGACATGTCATTAAGTGCACGTGCCATTCTTTGTTGATCGTCGGCATCTTTTACTCCTATTCCCTCATCCCCTATTACAAACAATTCTTTTCTTGCATCGGTAGATGTGAAAACCTCATGTTCTTTATTTCTTTCTTGCATCGTTACCTCACTCGATTCTGCTTTGTTGCGTGCAGAATTGTCTTTGATGAAATCAAGTTGATGTCTTCTTTGTTCTGAAAGTTGATCATCTGTTTTACCTTTTCTAAGTCTCATCTCAACCTTCTTGGCCTCGACAATTTTTCTTTCTAGAAGCAGGGTTTGTATTTCAGAATCACTTACTATGGCTTCTTCTCTCGCACCATCTATTAATTTTTTTAGGGAGGCTTCATCCATTTGAGTTATCGCATTTGGGTCTATTGGCGTTTCGGGTTCTTTGCCCTTGAGTTCGTTTTTCTTTGCGAGAATTGCATCTATGGTTTCATGTTTTGTAATGTCTAGCAGCTCTTTGTCTGTGGTTAGTGCGCTAAGCTCTTTCATAGCTTGGTCTATGTTTGCTATCGCCTGATCCATAACTTTGTCACGTGAAGCATAGAGCTTTTCTTGCGTTTCTTTGTTGTATAGTCGTAGGAAAAAATCATGTGCGGCAGGATTGTTTTTTTGTAAATTTTCTCTGCGAGCATTGAATTTGGTTTCTTTTTGGATGTAGCCTTCTTGATTTTCACCTTTGCCTATTAATTCGTTGAATTCTTGAATTGCTTGCTGTGGATTTTTAGCGTTTTTGATGTGGTCGGTCCAAAGCTTTACTGTTTCAGGTGGGAAATGTTCATTTGCCAGCATAGTGTATTCTAATACGATCCGTTGAGTTATACCTCTGTCCATGCGGGCTGCGACTTCATCACAATTTGGCATTACGCTATCTATGCGTGCAACTCCATGTTTGCTCATCGCGCGCGTCCGATCGTATTTCCCATAATATCTTTTGAAATCAGCTTGTAGATTTGCAGGCATTAGCTTGTCCATTGCCTCATATTTTATTTCCCAAACAGCTTCTGCCATAAGTATGCGCCTGTCGGTTGGTGTAGTTGCTCCTTGTTCTGCTGCAAGTTTTTTGCCTAATCTTTCTTTTAAACCAGGGTATTTTTTTTCTTCCTCAGATACACCCATAGCCCATAATTTCTCCTTCATAATTATCTCTGAAAGAGGTGGGATATTTTTTTCTCCTATTAGCATTTTGCTAAATTCTTCAGCGGAGCATTGCTCTGCATGATCAAGCATGCCTTTTAAATTTTCATCGGTAAATGCGCCGGATGCCATGGTTTGCACGAACATTCTTTGCTTTCGTTGCCTGGCTAGCTTCTCATGACTCGCCTCTGGTTCGTTGTCTTTTGGTTTTTCCTTTTGGCGTTCGCCCTCCTGATTGTAACTTTGAATTTCTGCCATAAATTTGTTGAATTCTTTTACTGTAAATGAAAATAGATTCTTCGATTGGTAAAAGTAACATCACTTAAACATACGTGCAACATAGTTTAGACTAAAAGGTTTTGATTTCTTCTTTTTAATTGCGTATTATCACTATTACCTACCAGATGTAGTGTGTTATACGTTCGCGACATACTACATTTGCCGCTTTCGGGCCATTTGAGGCCATTTCGAACCACCATTTTATAGTTATTCCCCCTTTCTGTTTGTTTTTTGTTCTTTTGGGGTCTTCTTTCAGGCCCTAATTTACAGGCTAATTCTAATACATTTAATTAAAAATAAAATATAACCTAAACGCAATGAACATTAAAATAGCCCCTTCCGAAATTGCGGAAAAAACAAAACTTTCTTCTAACAGGTCTCCAATTGCAAAGGAAACTTTTGAGGGAGGCCTTTCAATTGATCGTGTTTTTACTAATAAAGGTGAAAATCCTTTGGATAAAGTGAAATATGCGTACCGCCAATCAAAGATTACTGAGCCGGATGGAAAAATTGTGTTTGCGATGGATGATGTTGAGGTTCCGGAGGATTGGTCTCAGCTTGCAACCGACATTATGGTTTCAAAATATTTTAGAAAAGCAGGAGTCCCGGATACAGGTCATGAAGTTTCAGCGAAGCAGGTTGTGTATAGGGTTGCGCATACTATCGCGACGTCCGGTAAGAAATGGGGTTATTTCAAAGATGATGCAGAGGCGCAGACTTTTGAAGATGAACTTCTTTACATGTTGATAACTCAGCGTGGAGCTTTTAATTCACCGGTTTGGTTTAATTGCGGACTTTGGCATGAATATGGAATTAGTGGAAATAGTGGAAACTGGTATTTTGATGAAACTTTAAATGATGTTGTTCAGACTGATAATAGTTATCTGCGGCCACAATGTAGTGCATGTTTTATTCAAGAGGCAAAAGATGATTTGATGTCTATATTTGAACTTATAAAAAATGAAGCTAGACTCTTCAAATATGGTTCAGGGACCGGTTCGAATTTTTCTGCAATACGTGGTAGACAAGAATATCTTTCCGGAGGTGGGACGTCTTCAGGGCTTATGTCATTTTTGGATGTTCTAGATCGTGGTGCGGGCGCTACAAAATCAGGAGGAACTACCCGTCGTGCCGCAAAGATGGTAATACTTGATATGGACCATCCGGAAATAGTGGATTTCATCAATTGGAAAGTTCGTGAGGAGAAAAAAGTTGCGGCACTGGTTGCAGCCGGATATTCTTCTGATTTCAATGGTGAAGCTTACAAAACAGTAGGTGGTCAGAATTCAAATAATTCCGTTCGTGTTACTGATGAATTTATGACTGCGGTAAAAGATAAAGGCAAATGGAATACAACTTTTAGAACTACCGGAGAAGTTTGTGAAACTTTTGAAGCGACTGATCTTTTTGATCAAATAGCTCATGCGGCTTGGGCTTGTGCCGACCCGGGTGTGCAATACGATACAACAGTAAATAAATGGCATACATGTAAAGTTACAGGGCGTATCAACGCTTCGAATCCATGTTCTGAATACATGTTTTTGGATAATACCGCATGTAATCTTTCCTCTATTAATCTTGTGAAATTCCTTAATGAGGACGGTACATTCCAAGTTGAAAATTATCGTCATGCATGCGAGGTATTCTTTATTGCTCAAGAAATTTTGGTTGATCTTTCTTCTTATCCTACAAAAGAAATAGCAAAAAATTCTCATGATTATCGTCCACTTGGGCTTGGTTATGCAAATCTTGGTGCACTTCTTATGATAAATGGAATCCCATATGATTCAGATAAAGGTCGCGTCGTCGCCGGAGCTCTTACTTCTATATTATGTGGAGCCGGTTATATAGCTTCTGCAAAAATGGCGGCCCATAAGGGTGCGTTTGAAGGGTATGAGGCAAATGCTAAATCAATGATAGATGTGATGAAAATGCATCGTGAACATTCACTTAAGATTGATCCAACTTTGTGTGAGCCATCAATACTTAATGCTGCTCATAGCGTTTGGGATGAAGTCATCGAACTTGGAGAGAAATATGGTTACAGGAATGCTCAAGCAACTGTGCTTGCTCCTACAGGGACTATTGGACTTCTTATGGATTGCGATACAACCGGAGTTGAGCCTGATTTTGCAATTGTTAAATGGAAAAAACTTGCAGGTGGTGGATATTTCAAAATAGTAAATCAATCTATTCCTCGTGCACTTGGTCATTTGGGATATACTGAAGGAGAAGTAGACGATATTACTCGGTATGTGCTTGGAGCCGGGTCGCTCGAAGGTGCTCCACATTTAAATGATGATGTTTTTCAAAAACTTGAGCTTACTGAAACTCAAATTCTTGAAGCAGAAATTCATGTTGAAAAAGTTAAGAATTTTGATGAATTCGTACCACATTTAAATACAGAAACTTTAAAAAAAGCTCTTTCAAGCGAGCAGATCGCTGCAATCATTTTGTATGTTAATGGAACTCAAACTGTAGAAGGCGCACCTCATCTAAAAGATGAGCATTTGACTGTGTTTGATTGTGCAAATACTTGTGGTATTGGGACGCGATTTATTGCTCCTATGGGGCATGTTCGCATGATGGCTGCTGCGCAGCCATTCTTGTCCGGCGCAATTTCAAAAACAGTAAATCTTCCACATGAAGCCACGGAAGAAGAGATAAAAGAAATATATTTTGAAGGATGGAAGCTCGGACTCAAGGCTATCGCATTGTATCGTGATGGTTGTAAATTATCTCAGCCACTAAATAAAAATGCATCCTCGTCTGATAAAAAAGAAGATGTGTCTTCAAGTGAAGTCGCTTCCATTGTAAAGTCAGATGACACCATGTCTCCTTTGCACGGTAGTAGAATCGCTATGCCAAAACGTCGTAATGGTATTACTATTGAGGCGACTGTTGGAGGGCAAAAAATGTTCCTTCGAACAGGTGAATATGCTGATGGTAAAGTTGGTGAAATATTCGTAGATGTCTTCAAAGAAGGAGCTTCTTACAGAAGTCTACTTAACTGTTTTGCTGTTTCGATCTCACTTGGGCTTCAACATGGAGTGCCTCTTGAGAAATATGTAGAATCATTTACATTTACTCGTTTTGAACCATCCGGAATGACAAACCATCCAAATATCAAAACAGCGACATCTATGGTGGACTTTATCTTCCGCGTCCTCGGTATGGAATACCTCGGCCGCACTGACTTCGTCCATGTAAAACCGGAAGCAACCCAGATCGACACTATAAATGCCCGTAAAGTTCAAAATGCCGTAGTAAAAGAGCAAACTGTAAGTGCAGAGACTGAAGTTGTGGATGAAGTTGTATCGACAACAAAACAAGAGCAGTCAGTTGCCTCTACAGATGACGCATCGGTTGCAAATTTTAACAAGTCTATGTCAGATATGATGGGTGATGCACCAATCTGTACTTGTGGACACGTTACTGTGCGCAATGGAGCATGTTACAAATGTCTTAATTGCGGAAACAGTATGGGGTGTAGTTAGATTATATTTTCAGCAATTCTACTTGTAAATTCTTCACTTTTTTGAATTCTTTATCCGCTGTTATTAATGTGAATTTATGTTCGATTGCGGTTCCTGCTATAAGTAGATCTTTAAATTTTAGCGACACTTTATCTTGATGTCTCATATTAAAGGCTTTATCAACTGTTTCATTATAAATTGGTAAAGCAGGATATTTATCAATCATTCGTATTGTTCTTTCTACCGGTTGATTATGTTTTGCTACACCAAACAGCACTTCCAAACGAGAAATAGCGCTTATAAGACAGGGCTTACCTTCAAACTTCTCCATTTGTTTTATTATTTTTTTATTATTACTTATCAAATAAATAATAATATTGCTGTCTATAAGAAACATAATTTTAGATTACCAATCGAATATATCTTCTTCTGGCCTTGTAATATTAATAGGCCCTTCTTCTTTTATGATTTTAAGCATATGTTTTAAAGGTGAAAGGCTTTCGATCATTGTTAATTCATATTTTGTGCCGTCCGTGTCATTTATTAAAACTTTATCAACTTGTCTATTCTTTAATGACATTTTGATATTCTTGAAATTCCTTAGAAGCTCTCTATTGTTTATTGTAATATCCATAATTTTTATTATTCTATGTTAATTATACTATTTGTCAGACAAGTTTGTCAAACATTGGCGTGAATTGTAATCTTGAAGTATCTTGAATGTTTGACTTTTGCAAGCCATTTATCTAGAATAATACCTCTTCTTATCCCATATATTATGGTGACACGTGAACCAAATGTGACAGCCCCAACGCTCTTACCGGACACAGTCAAACATGCTCCATCTAATGATGTTGAGGATTTGCGGTTGGTGCACCCTGATGGAATTAATCAGCCATTGTTACAAAAGTTGATTCTTGAAATTAGACGATTTTATAGAATTCGTCTTTTTTTGAAAATTCAGGCTTATGAAAAATCTTTGATTAGTCTTATTGCTAAGTATTCAGATTTAAGTGCTTCGGATTTTATAGGTAGATATATTCAAGAAGGTGACCGGATGTTTAGAGAGTTTTCTTTTTCCAAAAGTGATGTCGCAGATTTCAGATCTTATGTAAATGCCTTAGGCATGAGCTTGGAAAAATTTGAAAAGATTGATGATATAGACCTTGAAGTGGAGGAATCTGCTGTCGGTGAAATAGAGGGAGCTTTGGATAGTGATATTGATATGGCTGACCCAATGGATATTTTGCAGGGTGTGAGTTCAGTGGTATGTCATAGGCTTTCTGATTTATTAGAAATGCCAATCGCTTTTGAACGACCACCGATCGATAGGAAAACATATGATGCTTATGATAGAGTTGGTAAGCATGGGCATGGATATTGTGATGGTGGAATTATCATGCTTACCTCAAGAAGTGGAGCTGAGGAATTGTGGGATGCTGTAAGATTTTCTAAATCCAATGATCATTTCCCTGAAATTGAAGAATTGGATCCTATTGGAGGTTTTCATGTTATTTCGTTGCCAGGGTTTAGTTATCGTCTTTCTTCACGAGCTTTTCATGGATTTTCAGAGCTCCCGCTTGCTAGTCAAAACGTACTCATGGGTTTGTCAGATGAAGTACAGCCAGATCTTAGTTTTAGTGGAAAAATATTGGCTATTTTTGGCTATAATTCTTCAGGTCGCATCGTTAGATTGTGGACTGGAGTTTAATTGTGTATAATATGTTCGTTATATCTTAAAATAATCTGATGAAAAAATTTCTTATACTTTTTAGCTTGGTTTTACTAGTTGGTCTTTCCGGATGTTCTTTCCTAGGTGGTGAATTAGAAGACATAGATCCTTCTGATATTACTTCTGAGGGGGATGGCATGGAAGATTTTGATGCCTTGGGGGAAGATGAAGTTGTTAATGATCGTGATTTAACTGCTGATGAATTGAATGAGACTTTTGATGCGAATGCACCAGTTCCAGCCGTTGCCGCCGGTGGTTGTGGGGTTTTGGCAGGTGAGTGGGTTTTGAATACATACATAAGTGATATGGCGACTCCTTCCGGTAGTTTGACTACTTTGCATAATAATAGTGGTAAAACTATGACTATGAATTCTGATTGTACTTATGTTGAAGATTATACAACTGAACATTTCGTTCCAGCACGTATGGTTCAATCATTTACAGATAGAGGTATGGATATAAATGCAGTTTCAGCTCTTTTGAATGGGGTTGCTGCCGAGGATATTGTTTGTAATTACCAAGGGCAAAATACTGGTGAATTCACTGTTAAACCTGGAAGTGGTTATAATTCTCTTTCATTTATGCCAGATGCTGTAAATCAAATAACCGGTAGTTGTAGTCCAAACGTAGCAGGTGCTATGAAGGTTGATGGTACTCATTTTACTCCCGGTATAGGAAATACAGCTGTGAAACAATATAGTTATATATTGGATGATGATAAACTTACTCTAAAATCTCATTTTGAGCCACAGGCCGGTACAACAATGGATACAACTATAGTTTACACAAAATAGTAGTTTTGCGTCTAAGACTATGAAAATGTCTGTTTATATGTTATAATATTGGGAAGTATTAATTAAATCCCCAATGTTATGGCTTCTAAATCAGATATTAATGAGGTATTCGAGGATGAAGAAAAAAAGAATTGTTTTCGTGTAGTTGTATTTGGTACTGCTAGAAGCAAGCCTGGAGAGAAGGCTTATGATGATGTTTTTGAGCTTGGTAAAAAGATTGCAGATGCAGGTTTTGATATAGTGACCGGAGGTGGGCCCGGTGCTATGGAAGCGGCCAACATGGGGCATGATGCCTCTGAAAATGAAAAGACAGTTGATTCATATGGAATCAATATCAAACTTCCTTTTGAGCAAAGTGTAAATCCCGGAGTAGAGATCGCACATGAACATGAACGTTTTTCTACAAGACTTGATGAATTTATGTCTATGGCGAATGTTGTTGTGATCACTCAAGGTGGTATTGGAACTTTACTTGAGCTTTTTTATACTTGGCAATTGATTCAGATTAAACATATGAACCATATTCCTATTATAGTTGTTGGACAAATGTGGGAAGGGCTGTTTGAATGGATGAAAAAAGACATGCTTTCTCGTGGCACGTTCAATGAGGAAGATTTGGACACCATTCACATGGTAGATAACGTAGATGCCGCTATGGAGGCAATTATTGGATGGCACGATGCTTGGGAAGAGCTAGGAAGTAGCACCCTAAAATATGAACTCAAAGGACATCCATATAAAGTTTTGTTTGATCATAATGCAGGTGATGGTCACTATCATGGATAGGCCGTTAATTTGCCAGATATTTAATTTGAGAGTACTCTTTGAGTATGGTACAAAAAGATATTTTTGCCGAGGAGGCTCTCGATCCGGGACATTTTCGAGTCGTTGTGTTTGGTTCTTCGCGCACCGTCAAGGACTCACCTCTTTTTAAACAAGTATATAAGTTTGGAGAGGTAATCGCCGATATGGGTTTTGATATAGTGACTGGTGGAGGTCCAGGTGTTATGGAGGCGGCAAATACCGGACATCAAGATAGAGCTTCTGAGCTTTTGAAAGCTGGCAGGAATGGTCACGTGCATTCTTTTGGAATTAATATAAAACTCCCTTTTGAACAGCGTATAAATCCTGGCGTGAAAATCTCTCATGAATATCAGAGATTTTCAGCTCGTCTTGATGAATTCATGTCGCTTGCAAATGTAATTGTAATCTTCCCTGGTGGAGTTGGAACTCAGCTTGAGCTTTTTTATACTTGGCAGTTGATTCAAGTTCAGCATATGTGTCATATACCAATAATCTTAGTAGGTGATAAATGGGATGGCTTGCTCAAATGGTTGCGCGACGTTCCAATGAATGATGGGCTTTTTACGATAGATGATTTCAAAATGTTAAAATGCGTCAAAGACTCTGACGAGGCAATAACTGCAATCAAGAAATGGCACAAACTATTTGTCGAAGAGGGTGGGGATGTTTGTCTCAATTGGAAGAAGTATAAGATTTGAAACACCCTTTTTTTCAATAGTTCTTTTACGCCTTCTTTTTCACTTTTACAGAACCGCATTCACAAGCCAAAACTAAACAGAAATAGGAACTATTTTTTACCTATATCCCAAGTTTGTCATGTTATTTAGTTTTGAATACATGGCCGCCGAAGCCGTTTCGAATTGCGGCGATTACGCGTCCTGCGAAAGTTGGATTGTCCTCAGTTGTTTTGCGGTAGTTTACGGCGAGCTCTATACTTGGAGCAGGTGTCCCTTGTTCATGCGCTTGCTCGACTGTCCATCGTCCGGTCTCGCCTCCGCCTATAGTTCCAACGATACTTTCAAGTCGCGGTTCTTTTGCGAATTTTTCTTCTGCAAGTTCAAGCATCCATGAGCGGATTACAGATCCGTGATTCCATACTTTTGAGATTTTGTGAAAATCCAGCTCTTCTGTATACGGCCCTTCATGCAATATTTGGAATCCGTCCGCGTAGGCTTGTAGAATTGCGTATTCGATTCCGTTATGTGTCATTTTGACGTAATGCCCTGAGCCACTTGATCCCATGTACGCATATCCGTCAGTCATTGCTATCGCTTCAAATAACCATTTTGATTTGTCGAAAACTTCCTCAGAGCCGCCGATCATCAGGCAAGCTCCGTTGCGTGCACCGGACATCCCTCCACTTGTTCCACAGTCCAAATAACCGATGCCTTTGTCGGCGGCGATTTTGCTATGTTTCACGGCTTCTTTATATTGGTTGTTCCCACCATCTATGATTACGTCTCCTTCAGAGAGTAGGGGCAATAACTCTTGAAAAGCCTCCTCTGTTGGGGCGAGCGAAGGTAAATACATTATGATCGTGCGTGGCCCTGTAAATGCATTAGCTAGTTCTTCAAAAGATTCTACTGCTACGGCGGCACCTTCAGGTGTTGCCGCTTCTCCTCTTAATTTTTCTGCATCTTCGACAAATTGTACTGCTTTTGAGTGAGTTCTATTATGAGCGATAACTTTGATGCCTTGTTCAGCAAGATGCAGTGCGATATTCCCTCCCATTTTCCCGAGTCCCAGTATTGCTACTTCTTTCATGATTTTTTAATTAAATTTTATATTTCGTGCCAGACATTATTTTCTTCTCCGAGAAGTATATTTTGGCCATTTGGCCCTCTGCTTCCGTCTTTGTAGATTTCTAGAGGTAGATTTTGATTTTTTGCTTCATTGAGCACGTTGTCGATAAAATGCCAACATGCTATGACTTCATTGAAGCTTAGGAAATGCCTTCGTTCATCCTTGAGTATGTCCATGAGTAGCCTTCCATGTTCCGGTAAGCAATCATCCCCAAAACATTCGAGTGACTGGCTTGGCGCCATCTGATGATATTCTTCATAAGTACCTCCGTGTTTATTTGTGATTTTAAAATACACATTTGCTTTTGGCTGGAGTTCTATAATCAGTTTGTTGTGTTTTAAATCTTTGATAGCTTCTTGGAAATGAAGTTTTTTAAAAACGATTGTAATGTATGTATGTTTTCTATCTACCATTTTTCCTGTGCGAATATATATTGGAACCTCCGCCCACTCCGTCTGATCTATGCAGAGTTTCAATGCCGCATAAGTTTCAGTCTTTGAATCTATGGCTATTTCATCTTCATTTTTGTATGATTCGTACTGACCTTTTATTAGAAAATTTTCTTTGTCAAATTTGAGTGCTGATAGTATGTGGTATTTTTCTCTATGAATAGACTGCGAATTTAGATTGTTTGGCATCGACATAGTTATTAGTGCAAGTAGCTGCAATAAATGTGATTGAATCATATCTTTTATCATGCCTACTTCATCAAAATATTTACCTCTTTCTTTGATCCCTATATTTTCAATACCTGTTATTTGTATGTATTTTATTAATTCACCTTTGAGTAGATGGTTGATTATTGAATTTGCATATCTCATAGAGGTTATGCTTTGTACGGATTCTTTTCCTAAATAATGATCAAGCAAATACACCTGATCTTCTTCGAAATTCTCTTCAATGATTGCAAACATATCTCTAGCAGAAGCTTCGTTCTCTCCAAATGGTTTTTCGATCACCAGACGCATTGGGAATTCATTTTTGAATTCAGCAAGGTTACGACTTATATCATTGAATACAGTTGGTGGCGTTGAGTAATAAGCAATTAATGGCGTATTTGAATTAGTTTCTTTTTCTTTTAATTTTTTGAAGAATTTCTCGTAATCATTTTTCTCATTATATTGTCCGGCAAAATAAAAAACTTTTGAGAGCATATCTTCTAATATTGTTACGTCGATTTCTTTTCCGAATTTTTCTTTTACGCTTGTTTCAAATTCTTTGCGAAATTGTTCGTCGGTTTTTTCTGAACGAGCGTATCCGTATATTATGTAGTTTTTTGGTAAGCGTTTCTGCCATGCAAGTTCATAGATTGCAGGGAAGATTTTGAGCTTTGCCAAATCTCCCGATGCACCAAAGATTGTAAAAATAAACGCTTCTTTTATTATGGTTCTTTCCATTTTTTTTGAAATTATTTTTTTTCTATCAAGTATTGTCTTGTGAGCACTTTGCCAAGTTCAACCCCCGGTTGATTGAATGCATCTATGCCATAAAATTCTCCTAGGAATGCGGTCGCACCTTCGAATATCAAAAATAACGCTCCAAGATTGTATGCATCTATTTTGTCTAATTTGAATGTTACGTTTGCTTTCTCATATTTTGTGACAGCGTCTTGTGTCGCATGCAATTCGGTGTTAATCAGGTTCTCAAAAGTGATGCCTTTTAAGAAATCTGTTTTTTCGTGATCTTCCGATACATGTGGTATTTCAATTTTTGATTCGTGGTTTTCAACTTCTAAAAATATGATCATCTTGTCACGTGGACCTTCGTTATAAAGTTGTACTTGTGAATGTTGGTCGACCGTTCCCAGTGCCGCGACAGGAGTTATACCTGTATTAACAATGCTCCCATCTCTTGCAGTTGCTTTACCAATACTTTCAGCGAGTAATTGCGAATACCAATCCGCAAAAGTCCTAAGTCTGTTTGTGTATGGCATCATGATATTTATATTAACGCCATTTTGATTGAGTAAATATTGGATAGTCGCAAATTGAAAACTTATGTTTTCATCGAAATTTTCTGATAAAAACTTTGCGGCGAATTCTTTACCGCCTCTTAGTAGTTCTTGGATATCTATTCCTATTAGTGCCGCAGGCAGCAATCCTACGTTTGTGAGAACTGAGAATCTTCCTCCTACATTTTCCGGCACGGGAAACATCTTGATGCCTTCGCGGACTCCCACGTCATGCAGGAAGCTTGTGTGTGGTCCGGTTATAAATACGTGATGTTTTTTTGGATCCAGCTCTTTGTCATCTGTTTTTTTTCTAAAATATAGATATTCTGCTACCGGCTCCGGAGTATCTCCGGATTTTGAAATCGTTATGAAAAGTGCTCTGTCATAATTGATAATATCATCAAGTTTTTCGATCATGTATGGGTCGACGTTGTCGAGGACGCAGAGGCGTGGAGCATCTTTGCCATACGGATGAGCGAGGGTGTCTTTGAGGCATATATTCCCGAGTGAAGAACCTCCTATGCCGAGCACTATTATGTCGTCAAATTGGCCTTTTAGACTTGCAGCGTATTCAAGTACTTCTGAGACGTCCTCATTTACAATATCATAAAATCCTTGATTTCTAGTTTTGATCAATTCTAAGTATGGAGATAGCTTTTCTTCTGTTCCTTTGAAATTCGCCTCAGTAATCTGAGGATTTTTGACTTTGAATAGATTTGAATAATCGAGAGTAATCATTGTTATTTTTGCATATTTTTTACTTTTTCCCAATCCGCCAAGAAGTTTTCGAGACCTTTGTCAGTTAGTGGATGTTTGATTAATTTATTGAGAATATCAGCCGGCATAGTGCATACATCAGCTCCAAGTTGTGCTGAATCTATCACATGCCTTGGGTGACGTACGCTTGCAACTAATATTTCTGTTTCAAAATTATAGTTCTCATATATTTGTACGATTTCTGCGATTAACTCCATACCATCTTGTCCGATATCATCGAGCCTACCTATAAAGGGACTTACTAGCTTTGCTCCGGCTTTTGCAACGACAAGAGCTTGGCCTGCATTGAATACAAGTGTCATGTTGACTTTTACGCCTTCTTTTGCGAGTACAGTTAAGGCCTTGATTCCTTCTTCAGTTGTAGGAAGTTTTACATATATATTTTTGTGCCAACTATGATATTCGCGTCCTTGTTTTATCATGCCTTCAGTAGTTGTTTCGAGAACTTCTGCGCTTATTGGCCCTGTGATTACTTCGCATATTTCCAGAATTCGAGTTTTCAAATCAACATCTTCTTTTGCAATCAAACTTGGATTTGTAGTTACTCCATCTACAACTCCCCATGCTGCATATTTTTTAATATCGTCGATATTGGCAGTATCTAAGAAGAATTTCATATGTGTGAGGTTAATTTGTGTAATTTTGAAACTAGTATACAGGCACATTATAAATATACCAATACAGCTTGGTCTCGTACAGTGATTGATATCACATTTATTTATAACTTCTCATTATTCCCATCAGGTCCGGCAATTGTTGTTATGTTTTGCGTTGTAGGCCCTCCTCTCCTATCATCTATTCCCGGTATTTCTTCGTCTAGGGTAGGTATCCCAGATGTTGACGCTTGTATAGCACTGGATATAGCAATTAGTGATGAAGCGTCCAGTTCTAAGCCATCAAGTTCACCTAATAGTTCATCAAAATCAAAGTCGTCAGCCTCTTGTGATTTTATATGTACGGCCTGTCCTTCAACGGTAAGAGTTTCACCTGAGAGGCTTTTTATAGATATCCATTCATCACTAGGTTTTGCTCCTATCATGACTACTATTTTACTTAGATGATCATCTGCAACTTTTTTGTCGTTTATTTTCCCATTTGAAATAGCTGCAAGTATTTCTACAAGTTGAGGGTTTGGTCTTTTTATGATCGCATCTAACTCTGTTAAAATTATATTTTGATCCCTTCCCGTTATGCCAATTTGTTCCAAGAGTGTGCACGTCCATTTCTTAATCTCCGGATTAACTTGCTCTTCTCTTGGTGTAACTTTTGGTTTGTACTTTGGTGTGAGTTGATATGAAGCCGTTAAAACAGTGATTGTAGTTCCAGCTATTTTTACTTCACCTTCATCGCCTAATGTAATTTGAGGCATTTCAAAAGTAGAGTGAGATGTATCTATATCTATTTCTTCAATTATCCCTTGATCTACAAGCAATTGTGCGAATTTGTCGGCTGATGTGTCAGCTTGAGTTGTTGCTATGAATTGTGCGATTAGTGGGCCTTTGATTGCGCTGTTCAATGACATGAAACTTTTTGGAGAACCTAGTGCTGCAAGAATTCTGTCAACTATTTCTATCCCATGCATCATTCTTCTTGATCCTATTTCCTGATCACTTTCTCGAGAAAGTGCTGTAACTTCCGACCTTTCTTCTCCTATAGCTCCTAGATTTGCACTTGCAACAGGGTCAGCTCCAGTGTTTTTTTGTACCTGAGGCCCTGATCCGAACCGTGATAAATCAGGTCCACTAGTAAGGCCGAGTTTTCGGAGGTCATTTCTACCTAATTCTGTTGCGACCTTTACATCATCTAAACGGTGAGTTACAGCTTCTACAGCTTGGCCATCTGCGCCACGCGTCATTCCTCCAGTTTTTTCAGTTCTGATTCCTGTGTACTCCTCTCTAGTTTGTACTTTCGGGGTTTCATCTTCCTCCCTACCAAGTAGTCTGTTAAGCCATCCCATGATTAATAATCTTAATAATATAACTAGGTTATGATTTTAGCGTATATGTTTGTTTTTGTCTAAGATAATTCCCCCTTCTGTCAATACGTATGTAAATCAAGATGATGAGGGAATTGTTTTCACATGTGAGTGGAAGATCGTTTTAAATCCGCTGAATGCTTTGTGAATTTCTTTTCGAAATACGATGAGTTCGCAGGCAGCCAGTATGAAATAAAGCCATGTTATAATTTCTCGACTGTCTACCCATATAAATTGAACTAGCCACAAAAGGAAAAGGCTGGCTGCCTCGAACCACATAAATCTAAGTTTTAGTAAAAATACAGATGCATAAAGAGAACTCCCTATAGTAAGTAGTAATTCCATACCTGTTGTAGAGGTTGTATTTGTAACTTCGGTAGTTAGAGGGATAAACGCAATATGCCCGACACTAATGGAATAAACTATAGGTATCATTGCCATGAGCATTGTCCATTGAGTTAATTTACTTGAGATCAAATTCATAAGAGCCATTGGTGCTTGAGTTACCTTGCTTGCCCAATAAAAAGCTGATGTTTTTTCAGGGAATTCAGATAAAAATGGAGCCACCCATTGTATAAACAGAAATTGTGAAACACCCAAGGTTGTAGCGAGTGCCAGTGCTTCGTTATAAAAACGATCTGCCGTAAAATATATCAGGAAACCACCTATCAAGAAGCACACCAATATAACCGGTTTTATATATTGTTTTTTTAAACTTATTATTTTTTTTGGAATCCCCATAACCATTTTCTCGCTTTTCTTCCTTGAAAGATGTGGCAATTTTGAGACGAAATATAAATATGTTACATAGATACTTATCATCACAAA
This sequence comes from Candidatus Peregrinibacteria bacterium, assembly GCA_030700255.1. Lineage (NCBI taxonomy): Bacteria > Candidatus Peregrinibacteriota > Candidatus Peregrinibacteria bacterium. The sequence goes on from JAUYJN010000043.1 coordinate 83,520, forward strand.
TGCATCGAAAATAGTTAATTTACCCTGCATATAAATCCAAATCGAATAGATCGTCGCTACCATAAAAAATACGATTTCCGCACTATGTTCATTTTCTAACTGAATTTCTTTTATAAATTTTCCTGTTTTTTTATGGTGAAAAAACATTGTTACAAAAAATACAAGTGGCCATCCAACTCCGGTAAGTATTCTATTTGCACCCGTAAAATTTGCTAGCATGTTCGGTACATCTTTGGACCAGGCAATTGTCGCTTCGATCATGAATTCCGGAAATACTTGCAGCCACGCGACAATTGCCAGTGCCAGGCCTTGCGAAATTACCACTTCCGATGCTTCCGCCGCCCAAGCTATAATCATAGCACCAAGCAAAATCGCCACTGAATATATAGCAAGAGACACAAGTGATTTGTCCATAAACCCAAGCGCAAGCACCCCTGTCAAAACTAAGGAAACTTGTAATACGTGGGACTTTAATGTTTTCATTTTATTTTAAAATTATATGAATAGGACATTTCTATCTTGTTTTGACAGTGGTCTTGGTGGACTTAAGTTCGGACTATTTTTGAGAAATTGAATCTTATCTGTGAAAAAAGGAGTTGCAAACTCTTTCCACACTGAAAATCTATCACCTTGAAAATCTTTGTATACCTTGTCCCATCTTGATGGCTTGATTCCAGTCATGTTTAATTTAAAATCGTTTTCATTACAATTTTTATCATAGCCCTTGAAAGTAGCGTTTGTCTATCTATATTGTATTAAGATTTTTTGTTTAAGCGCTTGCCTTCTCTACTCTTGTGTATAGGTCTTTGAGTTCATCTGGTATTCCATGTTGAAATTTTGTTGTTGTATCAACAGTTGTGTAGTCTCTATAATTTACGTTTTCATGTGAGAGTGTGAAAAAACCATACTCAAAACTTTGTCCGTCATCTTTTCTTCTAATTACGATGCCACTATTTGGTTGGCCGTAGTTAAGAGCCTTTCGATTTGCCGCTGTGAATGAACGAAAGCCCCTCCATGTTGTTAGCTCTTCTGGTAGATTTGTATCTAATAAATATTGAAAAAATTTCATTAAAGCTTCTGCATCTTCAGGGCATTTTTCTATACCTTTCAGAAATAGATCTGATGCGCTAAAAACTTTTTGTATTTTTTTTCTCATAGCTTCAAACTCATAGCTTTCATATTTTGCACTTAAACCTGGTTGAAGTTCAATATTACCATCTACTTTCACTACCTCGTCACCAATTTGAATACTTATCGTTGGGAGTTCCTTGTTCGGATCACAGCCAAGAATTGTTATGTTTTCTCCCGGTTCGACAGTTATCCCTCCAAGAACTACAGGATTAGTCATAGTTAGCTTTGTGTGGAAGGGCATATTTTTCAATGCCGAGGTTACTGTTGGTTTTGGTTTATCCGCTCCCCTGTAGCTTCTTCGCATTTGTTTGAAATTAAGATTAATTTAAGTTTGGATTCTCCACTTTTATTTTAAATATGTCAAATTCAAATTGGTTCTTTAAATGCATTTCACAATGCAGTGCTTACATTTTGCAGGTTGAACGCCGTCTTTCAGAGGTCGTTCACGTGCACACGTCTTGAATGCCGGACTTCACACGTCATTTTATGAGTCTTATTGCACAATTTCTATTTGTTTGTTCTTGCCGTTGAGTGTCACTTTTAAACTTTCTAGAAAGCCATTTTGACCAAGCAGGATAGTACTACCTGATTCTGCAAAATATACAAATGATTTCCACTTAATTTCACGAAATCCTCGTTTTTGGATTGAAATACTCTATCTTCGGCAAGTCCCAGGAATTCAACATATGGAAAACTAATCATATTTGACCTGCTATGAAACCGTTTGGAATAAGTGTGTATCTTAGGGTTTTCTGATCTTTTCTACTTTCATTTTAGAACGTTAAAATACGCCCCGATATTATATTAATTAGTCTTTTTTTTGCAAGTTGCATTAATCTAGGAGACGTAAGTAACTTAATTTATTATTAATTTGACCAAAATTTTTCTTACACAATTGATTGTTTCGTTTCTTTGATTTCATCTAAAGTGATGCTTCCACCATTTTTTATTCTTTTGACGAATTCTGTAAATTTTGCAGCTTTTTCTGGGCGATTACCGAGTCGAAAAATCTCAGCTAATTGCTCGTGTGATTTCAAATAATTTGGGTCAGTTTCGAATGTCATTAAAAAATGAACGACCTGTTTTTATGGAATATAAAACCTACTTTTCACCTTCACGTTGAAAAATACTAAAGTCTGAGCGTTCCGTTACCGTAGATGCAGGTGATAGTTTTGCATCGCCTTGAACAAATTCTATCAATTCAAATGAAGATATAATCAAATCTGTAGTTTCTCCATCAAAATGTTGTACGGTCATGTCAAATATTGTTCTGCTATCTTTGCTTAAAAAAACGTAGCGGCTGCCAGCATCAGTTTCTGGCAAAATTAAGTTGTAAGCAGTTTGGCCTGATATTTGTATTGAGCCTTGTTTGATCCAACTTGATTGAGAGAGCACCTCGTCAGTCCATTCATCCAAAGTAAGCCCACCTTGATTTGGCATTGAAGCAATAGAAAGTAGTTCTTCATAATTTTGTGTGGTAATTTCACTTTGAAAATAGACTGTTGTTCTCACCCCTTCCGATTCAATTGTTTGAGATAAATAAGCAGGGTAGTTCACATTGAAATTACTGCCATTGTAGGACTCCCATTTAATTATCGAATCTACCGATTTATTAACATCGGCGCTCGCCTGCTCAAGCTTTTGATCTTTTGTGGTTTGTGCTTGTTGAGTACAGCCACCCAAAATCAAAATTAGACTAATTAGAGAAATTAAAAATTTTCCTTTCATATAATATTAGTTAATTAATTGTAGACTAATACCTTAGGCTTAATAATCAACAATAGATAGGCTAATTGATTTCACTTTCTTTTTGAACTGTTCGGAATTTCCGAACAGCTGCTTTTGCCCTCCTTTTGAACTGTCAAGCTTCCATTCTAAACCGAAGTGCAACTGAGCGAAACCGCATATTCTGTGTTAGGCGTTGTATTTTTAAGTCGATTACGGATGATTGAAAATTATTTTTTTGATTCTGGTCGGAAGAAAATCCATAGATATGCCAATAAACCTATTGCGGCGCCAATCATAAATCCTAAAGCAGATGTTCCTTCCCATCCGATAAGCCCCAGAAATTCGAATGGATTCTGACAGATCGTAGAGATACCTTCTATAACACATTGATCAGGGATAAAATTGATGGCGAGCAGACCCAGTATAAATCCAAAGATAGCGCCTATTAATGTGAATAATTGGATTTTAAGAATCAAAAAAATAATTTTCTTTGATTTTGATAGTTTGTTGTAAAATTGCTTCATATTATAATGTTAATGGCTAAGACTTAAAAATATTTCGCCTAACGGGTCGCACTTTGCAAAGTTAGGCAGGTGTATAATATGCCGAAGGCGTGCACCTGTCTAATTTGGGTGAGTTTTCTTTGCCTTATTATCTTAATTTATCGTATTCTTCTACTGAAAGTTGTATATCGTTTAAAATTTTCCTCAACAGCCCTTTGCTGAGTTCTTTGTTATGTATTGGAATTACAGTTGTTCTGCCATCTTTGTGTTTAAAGAAAACATGTGATCCTTCAGCATCTCTTTCAGAAAAACCGAGCTCTTTGAGGATTTTGATGAGCTTTTTGGGTTTGATGGGAATAAGTTTAGGCATTCGTAAAGTTTAAGTTTTGAATACCAACAAATTTTGATTGCATAACCTCCTTTTTATTGACATTGCGTAGGCATAATTTTAGAACCTCAGCGAGGTTTTTCATCATTTCTTCTTGTGTTCTTCCTTCTGCATGACAACTTGGAACTGTTGGTATAGAACCGACGAATATGCCGTCTTCATCTTGTTCGATGTATACTGTGAATTGTTTGGTTTTCATGGGAAAATTTTAAACATTTATATTATATATAATTCTTTCAAATAAGGCAAATGAAGCGAGCCGCAAAGTGCGTGTTAGACGACGTAAAGACGTAAAATTGATTTTTAATCAAATGCAGGATATGTATTTAGTCCTACAAGAGCAAAAAAACAAACCATGAAGACTAATACCGAAATGTTTAGTGCAAATAATATTCTACTAATTATCTTTTTTGATCGGTAATCTGAGTAGAAAAATTTTGCATATTTAATGGTATTAGTTGACCAATTAGTATTACAATAGCTAAATTTCTTGAAATTTTTGCAAGGTTTGTTTTTTTCATAATTTTTTTGGTTTTATGTTGCATAACGTTTCTGGCTATGCGATGTTGCGACCGTAGGGAGCAATATGGGAAAATGCCGAGCTGAGGCATTTTCCGTTTAAGCCCTGTTAAACGTCCCGACGACTGAAAGGAGGAGAGCGCAGCGGGGTCGTAGCGACTGAAAGGAGCGAAGAAGTTCATTCAGGTCGGTGATATTTAATGTGCAATACACAGAATTCATTAGTCCATATTTCATTAACTAATTCTCCTTGAAAGAACTGCTTAATTTCCTCAATTTCTTCTTTGCTACGCCATTTTGAAGAGTATCTTGTTTTGCTTACAAAAACACCTTTTTCAAAATCAGTCTTTTCTAAATCAGGTTCACCAACCATTTTTGAAACTGAAGGATATAATTTTGAAACTCCCCAAGAAGATAATGCTTCAGAGCGAAAGAAGGAAATTATGATTTCACCATGGTTTTCTTGAGCGATTTTTTTCATTTCAGACAAAACTTTTTCCCATTCTCCCTCAATTGTTCCAAGAGTGTTTTGTAGCAAAAGAAGAACGGGATTTTTTACATCTTTATCTCTTAAAATCTCTGAAAGTTTAGTCATATCCCCAACAATCATTTCAGCATTTTGAAATTGCTCAGTTCTTCTTTTTAACTCCGGCAACATTTCTGGATTCAGTTCGATAGAAATTACATTTCTCGCAATCTTTGCCAGAGTGAGCAAAACACGACCATGGCCTGCACCTAAATCAATAAAAGTTTTGTCTTGGGGAGTTTCAACTCTTAAAATTTCTTCAGTTTCAGTCTGCATATGTTTTTGTAAAATAGGATCAACAGTTTTTTCAACTAATTCAATATATTCTTTATCTGTGTATTCACGCATAATTCTAATAAATGATTAAATACTTATATAAATTTTACTTCCGAGTCGACCTGAATGAATTACGTTTAACGTTCGTGAATAACTGAAGTTTGGTGGCGGTAAAATTTGGAGCGGAGCGACATACCGCCGCCAAATTTGGGAGAGTGAACGTAGCGTTAGCGTAGTGAGTGAACCAGTTATTCATTGTTAGCTGATGTATTTTGGATTCAACTTACTAATCTGAAGAATTTTTACTTCTATCTTTAATTCTTTTTCTAGTTTGTCTGATTCAAATTCTAGATCGTAATGTGTCTGAAGATTTAACCAAAACTCTGGTGAAGTACTAAAGTATTTTCCGAGTCTTAAAGCAGTATCTGCGCTAATAGCTCTTTTCCCATGTACAATTTGGTTTATTCTTATTGCTGGTACATTAATATCTTTTGCTAAACGGTACTGAGAAATGTCTAACGGAAGTAAAAATTCTTCTTGCAGCACCTCTCCTGGATGTGTTGGTTTAAGCTTAGTCATAGTATTTGGTTAATGATAATCAACAATTTCTACATTGTATGCGTTATTTTCTTTCCACTGAAAGCATATTCGCCATTGATCATTTATTTTAATACTGTGTTGATCCTTGCGATCTCCTGTTAATTTTTCTAAGTGATTGCCAGGAGGGGTGCGTAGATCATTGATGGATATCGCGGCATGAATCATATTTAATTTTCTTAACGCCACTTTTTGAATATCTTTTGGTAATTTAAGAGAAATCGTTCTGTTAAAGATTTTTTCCGTCTCTTTACATTTGTATTCTTTAATCATTGAACGATATTATATTGCTTAATATTATGTCGCGATAATATCGTATCACGTTAATATTTTTTATGCAAGAAAAAACGAACCCAAAATATTTCGCCTAACTCGCTTTTAGGCGAGATGTTTGAATAAATCACCTCCCTTTTGTACATTTTCTGATGTAAATAAACAAGCTATTTTGATTTTATAAAGAATAAAAGTGAGTTGGTGGCGAATTTCCATTTTGCTATTGCGGAAACTGGGGGGATTGTCATAAAGTAGGCTAGGCCTAAGGGAGCATGAGCGAGCGAAGGGTTATATGGCTGATGAATGGTAAGAAAATAAACTAACATTATATATGGAAATTCCGAAAATTGGTGAAAAATTGGGGGAGGAGCAGGTGAATTTTTTGAAGGCTTTTGCGAAATCATGTAGGAAGTCGATTGTGGAGATGGTGGTAAATGCGGATTCCGGGCATCCGGGTGGGTCTTTGTCGACTATTGATTATTTGAGTGTGTTGTATGCTTTTATTTTGAGTCAAAGTGGCGAGCCTGTGATTGTTTCCAACGGTCATATTTCTCCCGCGGTTTATAGCGTGCTTGCCGAAATGGGATATGTGGACAAGGAGGATGTAGTTGCGAACTTTCGTAAAGCGGGTTCACGTTTTGAAGGTCATGTGACTCGGCATGTTGACGGAGTTTTTTATGGGACGGGGCCGCTTGGTACCGGGATTTCGGCGGCGGCTGGGTTTGCGGTGGCTGAGCGAGTTAGAGCTGAACAGAAAGGGGAGACACCGAAAAGAACTTTCGGCGTCTTGGGGGACGGAGAGGCGCAGGAAGGGCAAGTGTATGAAATGATGAATTTCGCGGCGAAGTATAAAATGGATAATTTCATAGTGTTTATGGATTACAATCAAGTGCAATTGACCGATAGTTTGGCGAAGATTATGCCACTTCAAGTTAAGGCGCACTTCCAAGCGGCAGGTTGGAATGTAATAGATGTGGATGGACATGATTATTCGGCTATTTGGCACGCACTCTCGCTAGCGTCCGCGCCTGTAGCGGATGGCGTGGGTCGTCCTGTTTTACTTCTTGGTCATACGATCATGGGTAAAGGAGCGGGTGAAATGGAAAAAGATGGACTTGAATACAAAGCAACGTGGCATGGTAAGTCACCGGGGGTAGAGATGGGGGCGGAGGTGATAGCGGGTTTGACTTTGAGTAGTGAGGAGGAAATGATCTTAAAAGCGGGGATGAATGTGATTCGTGGAAGTCAGAATTTTTGGAAACCGGCTCATCCGAATTTTCCCGTGCATGGCAGTGTGATTGCGGAGTTTGATGCTGGGGAGCCGCATGTATATGCGGCGGATGAAAAAACTGATTGTAGGTCTGCGTATGGCAATGCGCTTAAAGATTTGGGTAGTCGAAATAAAAATATTCTTGTGTTTGATGCGGATCTAGAAGGTTCTGTAAAAACAGATGGATTTCATAAAGCCGTTCCGGAGAGATTTTTTCAGTGTGGAATCGCCGAGCAACACATGGTTTCGGCATCAGGTGGAGCGAGCCTCGACGGATTTATTCCATTTTGTTCTACATTTGGTGCTTTTATGACTAGTCGTGCAAAAGATCAAGCTCGTGTAAATGATATCAATCAAGCGAATGTAAAAATGGTTTCTACTCACTGTGGACTTTCTGTAGGAGAAGATGGGCCGACTCATCAAGCGATAGATGATATGGGTGCTTTTCGTCCATTTTTTAATACTGTAGTGCTTGAACCGGCTGATCCAAATCATTGTGATCGAATTATTCGTCATGTTGCGAGTCACTATGGGAATTATTACGTAAGAATGGGGCGACATAAATTACCAACTCTTACAAAGGCTGATGGGTCGATTTTCTTTGATGCGGATTATGTTTTTGAAGAAGGGAAATTTGATTTGCTTAGAGAAGGGGAGGACATAACGATAGTTGCATCAGGGCCGATGGTGATCAAGGCGCTAGAGGTGATGAATGAGCTCGCAGCTGAAGGTGGGCCAAGTGTTGAAATTATAATTGCGAATTCTCCAAGTATTTTGGATGAATCTCTGATAATGGAATCGGTTCAAAAGACCGGTCGGCTCATAACAATTGAAGATCAAAACCCATATACTGGAATTGGCTCACAAGTAATTGTGATGCTCATCGAAAACGGGGTGACCGGGCCGGACTGGGATCCACTCAAAATTAATAGGATGGGAGTTCGCGAATACCAACTCTCAGGTACGCCGGAAGAACTTTATGATATGGCTGGACTTGGGAATGCTGATATCAAAAAAACTATCCTTGAGATGACTAAGTAGTTGTCTGGCGAAAAATATATAATTATAATTTCAAGTTTTTACTTTATGCGCAGATTTTTTTCATTTTTTTATAGGCATGTATGTAAGCCGATTTTGTTTAAATTCGATCCGGAAAAAGTGCATGATCATTTTATGTGGCTCGGATCGAAGCTCGGTCGGTTTAAATTAGCGAAGGATTTTTTTGAGCAGAACTTTGTTTATAGAGGTGAGAGTTTGGAGCAAGAAGTGTGCAGCGTTCGCTTCGCGAACCCTGTCGGCATCGCCGGAGGGTTTGATAAAAATGCACGGCTTACTCAAATCATACCAAGTTTAGGATTTGGATTTCATGAGATTGGGTCGATAACGGCGAAACCTTATGATGGGAATCCGAAGCCACGGCTCAAAAGATTCCCGAAGACGAGGAGCCTTTGGGTGAATTATGGTTTAAAAAATAAGGGTGCTTCTGTCATTCATGATGATTTGAAAAATATTTTGAGTTCTGGCGGAGAATTTAAGATTCCTCTTTTTGTAAATGTGGCTAAGACAAATTGCAAAGAAACCGCTGAAGTGAAGATCGCGGTTGAGGATTATTGCGAGAGCGTGAAGATTTTTTCTGATATGGCGAGTGCATTTACTATAAATATATCTTGTCCAAATGCTTTTGGTGGACAGCCATTTCATAAGCCGGAAGATTTGGAGGCTTTATTGTTTGGGTTGGATAAATTACAGCCATTGTCTCAATTGATATTTCTAAAAATCTCTCCAGAACTTACAAATTTGGAAATAGACAGCTTGCTTGCTGTTTGTGATAAACACAAAGTTGATGGAATTATTATTTCAAATCTTCGGAAGAAAAAAGTTGATGAAGATTTTGATCCAAGTGAAAGATTTCTGGTTGCAGAGCACGGTGGGCTCTCTGGTAAATATTTGGAGCCGCTCGCCGATAATATGCTCAAGTACATTGCGACAAAAGTTAAGCACAAAGATTGTAATCCATATGTGCTTATAGGGCTCGGCGGTATCTTCACCGCAGAAGATGCTTATCGCAAGATTCGCCTTGGTGCGACACTTGTTCAACTTATCACCGGTATGATTTTTGAAGGCCCACAAGTTATAGGAGAGATCAATGAAGGCTTAGCAAAGCTCTTAATACGTGACGGCTTCTCGAATATAAGCGAAGCCATCGGTGCCGATATAAATTAATTTCCGTTTAAGATTGATTCTTGATGCCAAAGTCTTCATAATGGCGTACGAATATTTATAATTTAAAATAAAAATAAAATGGCAAAAAGAAAGAAAATGAAAATTGATCCATGGATGATGTCTACGGTTGCTTTGCTGGTGCTTGTGCTTGGATTTGTAGGAGGTAATTTTTTCAGTTCATTTACTGGTGATGGGACGCCTGATGTGGATTTTGTACTTGGAGAGAGGAGTGGTGGAGTAAATGGTAGTGAAGGATATGGTGAAGCGGACGCCCCGGTTGTGATCAAAGAATTTAGTGATTTTCAATGTCCTTACTGTCAGAGATTTTTTGCTAATACTTTGCCATCTATAGAGGAGGCATACATCAAGACCGGTAAAGTACGAATTGAATATAAAGATTTTCCACTTGGTTCTCATCAAAATGCTAAACCTGCCGCTATTGCCGCTCGTTGTGCCGGAGCACAGGGGAATTACTGGGGTATGCATGATGTGCTTTTTCTAAATCATGAGGCTTGGGCTTCATCCTTGGATCCGAAATCTGTATTTAAAGCTATGGCAAAGGCGCTTAAATTAAATGAAAAGAAATTCGCTGTTTGTCTTGAAAGTACTGAGTTCAATGCATTGATAGACGCAGACCAAGCTGAAGGAGCTAGGGCCGGTATGACCGGTACGCCAGGTTTCCTTATCAATGGTGAAAAAATAGTTGGGGCTATGCCATTTGCTACATTCCAAGCGATTATTGATCCAATGCTAAATCCGCAGGCGGAAGAAGATACTGTTCAGTAAAAAGCGTTGACTTCAAGCATTCTGCATATATAATTCTCAAGCTTTCTAAGGGGTTTGTATCCTGTAAGCAAGTTCTTATTTACATAGTGGCCCGTTCGTCTAGTGGTTAGGACGTCAGGTTTTCATCCTGGTAACAGGAGTTCGATTCTCCTACGGGCTACCATTCTGTAATTTAAGAAATGGTAACTCAAAAATATGGCCCGTTCGTCTAGTGGTTAGGACATCAGGTTCTCATCCTGGAAACAGGAGTTCGATTCTCCTACGGGCTACCATTTTTTAGTAGTTTTTTGCTGTCCTTGTTGAACCTATGCTGTAGTTAACATCGCTTATATTAACCATTTGGCGCATTTGTGCGTTTTTTTCTATTTCTTTGAAGGCGGTTGCATTTACTATATTACTCTCAATTCTTTTAGATTCGTTTTTAAGTTGTTTATTTGTAAGTTGAAGCTCATTGAGTTGGTATCCTAGTACTGTTTTTTGTCCATTTATCATAAAATAAGCAGCTCCTATCACAAGGTTAAGTATGATAACCGTTGCTATGAGCATTTTATACCCTGATTTAACTTCAGAAGTTAGGGTTTTTTTGCGTGTTACCTTCTTTTTATTTTTGATTCTTTCTAAATCAATTGTCATATAGTAGTTTTCTCTATGTGTTTGATTCTTTCGTGCATGATATACCATAAATTTCAGTTTTCAAAGAAAATTAGTTGCTTTAAGGTGTGTATATAATTTCGTAATATACTTGTATCACTCCGCGTGAGATAGGACTTATTGTTTCAAATGCCGCTTTAGACAGGTCCAGTACAAACCTTTTATCGTATGGACCTCTGTCCGTTATACGTATTACTACTGATTTTTCAGTTTCCAAATTAACCACTTTTACTAGGCTTCCAAATGGCAATGTAAGATGCGCCCCGGTGAATTCATCTTGTTTGAATACTTCTCCTGAAGCTGTGTTTTTTCCATCAAAATAATCTGCATAATAACTGGCTCGTCCGTATATTTGAGATTCTTCCAAGTTATAGAATCTATAAATTAAATTCGCCATTTCTTGTCTTGTGATGTTTTTTTCCGGTCGAACTTTAAGATCCATATCGGCAATTAATACGTATTTGTCTTTTGCATACTGCAAATATGGAGCATACCATTCATCTTTGTATGCATCTTTAAACGGATCCTTGGTGATTTCTTCCGCTGCCCCGGTTTCGACTCGATTTGTTTCAAGCAACATTTTTATGGCCTCTGCCAAATTTACAGTATTACTTGGTCTGAAGGTTCTATCGCTGTAGCCATTTATTATATCTTCTTTAAATGCTTGCATAACGTATTTGTAATACCATGAGTCATCAGGCACATCAGTGAGATCAAAATCTTCCGCCGCCTCAGAATCCAAGTCTTCCATAAAACGTATTTCAGCGTCCTGTGATGCGACGCCTTGCCCCAGTATCTCTTCACTGAGTGTCAAAAACTTAAGTGCTTCCGCTCTGTTAACCTCCCTCTTCGGTCGAAAAGACCCATCCGGGTAACCATTGATCACACCATTTTGCTTTAAGTATCTGATAGCCGGTAAATATGGGTGATTTTCATCAATATCAGTAAAAAGTACAGCGTATACAGTGGATGTGTATATACTTATTGATAGAATTATACTTAATAGTATGGTTAGTAGCCTAATTATTTTATTCGATTTCATGAGTTTTTTTTAAGCTTCTCTTAACTTTAGAACGACTTTTCGTCGTTCGCCGTTACCGGTACTTTCGGTAGTTACATCTGAAAATTGTTCTGAATTTAGATAAGTGTGTACAACTCTTCTAAAAAAAGGTGACATCGGCGCTAACGCTTGAGGTTTTTTTGAGTTGCGTAAGAAATTTACTTTTCTATCCGCCAAAGCTTTAACATCTTCTATTTGTTGCTTCCTGTATCCATCAACATCAAGAACTATATTTAGGCCCATTTCTCCTTTTCTCTTAAGTATTGTTAGGAGTAGGGTTTGTAATGCTTGCAGCGTTGCTCCATGCCGTCCTATTAGGTCTTTTGCCTCTTCACTGTCTATGTTTACATAGTACTCATTAGACTCTTCCTCGACCACTCTTATACTCATAAAGTCTATTCCCATCTTTATAAGTAGTTCGTCCAGTAAATTCTTTATTATTGTTTCCATCAGTCGTGCAATTAGTTAGTATGTATAAATTTGAAGAGTGTTTGTAATATTCAGCTGTATATATCCATGAAAGCTCTATTATCGACGTATGCTTGGAATTAGAGTGTCTTTAGATATAAGTTCCATATATCCCAGTAGTCCCATTATAGACTTTATTATCGACGTATGTTTGGGAATAGACTTTGCTTGAGATTTTATTTCTTTTTACCTTTAGGTAAATATTTTTTCTTTGTCTCCTCCCTTTCTTCTTCTTCAGTTTTTTCAATAATGCGTACAGTTACTTCACTTGAATTCTTTGAACTTCCCTCCGGCTTCTCTCTGTTTACTACCAATGACTGCCCTATAGCAAATAATGTTGAAGTACCCCAGTAGAGCCCGACTCCCGCAGGGAGGCTGGCGGTAAAGAAGGCGATCATAAGTGGCATAGTGTATGACATAGTTTTGTTCATTGATTGCATATCGGGCATACCTTCTTTTTTTGGTGTTGTACTTGCAGGCGTTTTTTTCATACTGAATGTCAGCCTCATTTGTGCAAATTGCAGTAGCCCAATGATAATAGGCAATGCGATTAAATTTTTGTTTGCCAGGTCGAGTATTCCGAGGAACATTGTATCTATACTTGCAAAATCGAAATTAGATTGGAATTCATATAAGCTATACGGTGAACCTCCTAACGCAACTTCTCTGACGGCATAATATAGACCTATAAGTACAGGGAATTGTAAGAGGATCGGTAAGCAGCTTCCCAGTGGGTTCACTTTTGCAGTTTTCCATAGAGCCATAGTTTCCATAGAAATTCTTTCTTGGTTACCTTTGTACTTCTTTTGAATTTCTTGAATCTTCGGTTGTATCTCCTGCATTCTTTTTTGTGATCTGAGCGCTTTCTGTGAAGGTACAAGTAGTATCAACCTTATCACGAATGTAAGTAGAATAATACCGAGCCCAAAACTTTTATATGGGTTTATATCGGTTAGAAATATAAGGGCGTTATATATAGGTTTATGAAATGTGAACTCCCATGCCCTTTTTAGGAATCCTTTTTTATTGATTACGAACTCAGGTGATGAATATTCTTTATCTGAATTTAGTACGATTTTGTATCTACCGAGGTCTGTGAATAGTTCGTAATTCCATGGTAATAAAGAGTATTTTGTCTCTTGCCCCGGTTCTAACACTATAGGTTGAATATCTTCTTCGGTGCAGCCTTTCTTTGTTGCGTCGAGCATTTCCCACGTTCCGGTTGTGTTGTAGTGGAATACGTCAAAAGGTAATTCGCATTTTCCCTCAGTAATTTCTAAGGTTTTTTCTTTTAGGTTTTTGATACTTACAATAATATTTTTCCCAAAAGGGAAGTCGGTTTTATTTGTTTCCAAAATTATTCCACCTGTGAGTATTTGTTCCGGTGCTTTTTCTTCTGCTTTTTTGCCGATGCCAAAAAAGCTCATGATTAACTCTACTGCAAGGAATAGGATTATCCAGGTGAATATGAAACGTTTGAAATCTTTCTTCATATGTTTATTTTTTTGATTTCCTGCTCTATTTCAGAAAATGAAGCGTTTAAGCAGCTTTGATTTGTAAGGATCACGATGTCATATGACTTATTTGACCCTATATTATTTACATTATTTCTTATTGCCTCGTATATCCTTCTTCGACACTTATTTCGTTTTACAGCCTTTTTTTCAACTTTTTTACTTACTATTATCGCAAATCTACAATGTTCGAGTTTGTTTTCCAGGAACTTGCACAGAAAAAACTTTCCAGCAACTCGATTCCCATCTTTTATTATTTTTAAGATGTTGTCCTTTTTTGTTAATCTAAGTTGTCTTTTGAGCATAAACTCTAAGATACGGTTAACACTACTCGACCTCTGTTTCTGCGTCGGGCAAGCGTTTGACGACCACCTTTTGTCTCCATACGACTAAGGAATCCGTGCCTTCTTTTTCTTCTCCTGTTTTTTGTCTTTGATAACATCTTAAATTATTACATTAAAAGTGATTTTTGATTCCGTATTACCACCAGAAAGCGACTCTCTTCCAAAAGGTGGGCAGATTCTACCTCGCGCTACTGAGGTAGTCAAGGAAATTCTGCAGTATACGTTTGCCAAATGGTGTGCCGATAGATTCCGGATGAAACTGGATCCCAAATATAGGTAATTCTTTATGCTCAACGGCCATGATTATTTCATCCTTCGGAGAGGTTGTTGTATTTGATGTGTTGTGATCGAGGACAGCTGTAACAAGCAGTTTTTTTCCAGGGTTTGCCCCTATAAGTGAGTGATATCTCATTCCATCAAACTCTCTCGGTATTTGTGAAAATAGCTTACTTGTACCACGTAGCTTTATGGTGCTTCTTTTTCCATGAATTATTTGAGGAGCTTTTTTTATCTTGCCTCCGAAGTGTTTTATGATCCCCTGATGTCCCAAACATACTCCGAGTAGTGGTACTTGTAGTTTTGGGTTTCCATTTCCCATTTCGGCAAGTAATTGTTTACAAATCCCGAAGTCTTCTTCGTTTTCAACAGTTCCCGGCCCGGGAGATATCACAATATGAGTCGGTTCTAGATTTTTTATATCTTCTAAAGTTATCTCGTTATTACGAAATACTATTGGATTCCCGCCTAATTCACCTAAAAATTGGTACAAATTGTAAGTGAAGGAGTCGTAATTATCGATTAGTAAAGTTTTTCGCATTTATTTTCGAAATCTATTGAAATACTTAGTTCAACATTGTAGGATTTAGGTTAGTAATATAATACATCTTTAAAGGCCCTCTTCAATGCCACTTACAGTGAATAGCGACTTTATAATTTTTGGTAAGGAACCGTTAAACGGTTTTTCTACTAATTTCTTTTATTCTTGGGCAGATAGTGACCCAAGTCATACCGGTGAGCTCTACATTAATTTCTCTATAGTGAACTCTGAAATTGATGGAGAGGAGTTTGCGCAGGAGCTTTTTGAAGTTGTGAGGCATCATTATTTCAAAGATTTTACAATTGATCCACATGAGCGATTTGAACAAACTTTGAATGAAGTAAATAAGCTTGCTCTTGAATGGCGTGAAAAGAAACAAGTTAAGTTTTTCTCAGATTTGAATGCAGTGATTGGGGTAATCCAAGGAGATACTCTTTATATGACACAGAGTGGGTATGCCGAAGCATAT
This sequence comes from Candidatus Peregrinibacteria bacterium, assembly GCA_030700255.1. Lineage (NCBI taxonomy): Bacteria > Candidatus Peregrinibacteriota > Candidatus Peregrinibacteria bacterium. Next base: position 99,063 of record JAUYJN010000043.1, read on the forward strand.
TTAATACGTAAGAGGCATGTTAGTACTATTTCCGAAGGGCTTACTGACAATGATAAGGATCGAGAAAGTTTATTTGTTAATGTCGCGAGTGGGCAGCTTGAGGATTATGATACTGTTATTTTTTCAACTACTCGTCTACTTCGATATCTTCCAAAAAATGATATGGCTAAGTTGTTTACGAGAGATGCTTCGCTAGCTAGTTGTTTTGCCGATCTTCGTGAGTCAGTTGAAATGGAGGTTGATCATCAAGTAAATGTTCTTGCTCTTAATATAATTCATCAAAAATCTGAAGCTTCGCTTTCTGTCGGTCAAATGAGTGATAGTATTCCGACTACTCAAGGTAAGGCTGAAAACCTGGTTAATATGTTAAAAGGTGTGAAAGGAACATTGTCTCGTATAGGTAAGAAACGAGGGAAAAATGAGATAGAAAAAAGTGCTGAGAATATGCATGTCAAAACACGCACACAGGGGCATACGCCGCTTATTGATTTGAAAAACCTTACGGATTTGAGTAGTTTTGGTAAGGATAAGATTCTTGTTTTGCTCGTAGTGATCATAGTTGTATTGCTTGGAAGTTTGTATTTCGTCAGAGCAAATGCGATTAATCGTCAAAGGCTTTCTGAGTTCGAAGAAATTCTGACAAATGTACAGCAAGATTTGGATGAAGCTGCGACACGTGGTACTTTTGATAAAGAAAAAGCAGCAAACCTTATAGCTAGGGCAGAGCAAAATGTTCATACTGTGCTTGATTCCGGAGAGTTCCGCTCTAAGGCACTTACTTTGCTTGAAGAGGTCAAGGCTGCACGTGATCAATTGGATAATATAGTACGTGTCGAGAGCCCATTGGTTCTTGCTGATTTGACTGAACTCAAAGATTCGGTGCTTGCCCTTGGATTATTACCTTTTGGTGAAGATCTTTATGCATATGAATATGACACAGTACACAAGGTTATGCTTGATAAAGTCCAAGCACCTATGACGGTTGATGCAAATGAACAAATTATAGACGGTGTTTATTTTGCTGATCAAGACGCCTTAGCATTTCTTACAAAATCTCATAAAGTTATAGAGTTCGCTGATAATTTTGTTAAGTTTATGGATACTCGCGATCCGGCTTGGAAATCATCAACCGCTATAGAAGCTTACGGTGCACGACTGTATATGCTTGATCCTGCTGAGAATAGTATTTGGAAATATCGCAGGAGTAATGATGGTTATACAGGTGCTGAACTTTATTCGACAGAGGGAGACATTACAAATGCTGTGGATTTTGCTATAGATGGAGCGGTTTATGTACTCAAGAGCAATGGTGAGATTGTTAAGTATTATGCTGGAGAAGTTGATGAGGAATTTTATGTAGTGAGACAGCCACAAGTCCCTATGGAAAAACCAACAAAAATATTTACAGAATTTGAGTTCAATCAAGTTTATATCCTTGAGCCATCTCAGCTCCGAGTTCTTGCATATAACAAAGATTTGAAAACCGGTAATTTGGTTTATTCTCACCAGTATCATTTTGATAATAGTATCGGTGTACTCAAAGATATGTACGTTGATAAAGATACGCACAAAATATACGTACTTACGGATTCAAAGATATATCAATTAGATATATAGTAACTACATGTCTTGTATATCCTGCGGATCTTCACCATGTTCGTATATATATTTCTGGTGTTCTCTGATTTTTCCATAGATCTCTTTACAGACTTTGTCAGCTTTTTTCGCAACAGCTTTATTTGTCTTAGCTGCTTGTTTGATTAGGTCTATAGCGAGGTCATAGCAATCAACTTTGTTTGATACCTTAAGGTCAAATGGAGTTGTCGTTGAGCCAAATTCAGAGTAACCATGTAGTGTGAATCGTTTTGAACTTTCATACGGCCATAGAATTTGTTCGATGTCATTTGCATATCCGTGGTATGCGAATACGACAGGTTTATCTTCTGTGAAGTATGAATTTATTTTTTTCTCAGTTAATTCTTTTTTGTTTATAGGGCAGCGATCCCCAAGACACATTCCGGTTAATTCTGAAACATTCACATAGCGAATTTTGATTTCAGGTATAAATTCTCGTGCAATTTCAACAGCCATAATGGCTTCTTTTGTTATATAATCTCCCGCTGAAGCCATCACTACATCAGGTTTTTTTGTACCCTCCCTGCCACCGACAAATTCCCAAATTCCAATTCCTTCTTTTGCCTGCTTGCGTGCTTCATCAAGTGAGAGCCACTGTTCTTCAAGGCGTTTACCTGCAACTATTACAGCTATTGAATCATTTTGTCCGGCTATTTCTTCCAGAGCTACCAGCATAGAGTTCGCATCCGGTGGATAATATACCTGACAAAATTCAGGATGTTTCAAAAGAACATTACTTACGAAGCTAGGGTTCTGATGAGAATATCCATTGTGATCTTGTCTCCAACTTAAACTTGAAAGAATATATGTCATCGTTGGTACGGGTTTTCTCCAAGGCACATGGAAGCTTTGTTTTAAAAATTTCGCATGTTGATCGACCATACTTGCAATGATAATTGCAAATGCCTCATATGTTACGAAAACCCCATGCCTACCTGATAGGGTGTAACCTTGCATCCATCCTTCGAGAGTGTGCTCTGAAAGCATTTCAAAGACTCTTCCATCATATGCGACGTGTTCTGCGTTTTTTGGAATTGGCCATACATAGCCACGTTCCGTTGCTTCGAATACACCTCCAAGTAAGTTTGATTCTAATTCATCAGGGCAGAACATTCTGAAATTTTTTGGATTTTTCTTGATAAGTTCGCTGAAATATTTCCCTGCTTGTATCATAGAGCTTGCTCTTCCTTCACCTCTTTTTTTGATTTTAGTTTCAAGCTTTTTTAAATTTGGAACTTTTAATTTTTCGAAAAAATTACCACCAACCGCATGTGGATTCATACCCATTCTGTACTTACCCTTTGGTACAAATTCCAAAACTTCTTTTTTTGGACGACCTTCTCCGTCTACGAGTTCATTTATTTTGTATTTTTCTAGCCATTTTTTTACAACATTAAATTCATCCTTGTTGGTTTGTGGGTGTCCGAATGGTATTCCATGTGCATGAAATGATCCTTCGATTGCGTGGCCATGAAAGCTCTGCACGCCGCCCCATCCCTTTGGGGAGCGAAGTAAGATTACAGGCCATTTTGGTTTTAGTAGTGGTTTCTTTGATTTTCTAGCTGCGGTTTGAGTCTTGCGAATAAGTTGATATGCTTTTTCGCATCCGGCTATCATTTTTTTCGGTAATGTACTTGGATTACCATCTACAATTATCGGTTCATATCCGAGGCCTGTAAATAAATTTGTAAGTTCTTTGTCGGACATTGTTGAATAAATAGTAGGATTTGAAATTTTAAATCCGTTTATGTGGACGATTGGGAGGACTGCTCCACTCGTTTTTGGATTTAGGAATTTGTTACTATTCCAAGCTGCAGAAAGTGGGCCTGACTCTGATTCGCCGTCGCCTACGGCGACGGCTACGATAAGATCCGGATTATCAAGTGCCGCTCCGAATGCTGTCGACAATGAATATCCGAGTTCTCCACCTTCCAGTAGAGACCCTGGTACTGTTGGAGTTATATGGCTTGGAAAAGGGCTGTGTGGCCATGAGAAATCATGCATGAGTTTACCGGTTCCGACTTCATCTCGTGTGTAGCATGGGTAGAACTCCTCCATAGTTCCTTCTGCAATCAAGCTCGCATGTGTTGCAGGAGCTCCGTGCCCGGGCCCTGTGACAAACATCATGTTGCACTTATGTTTGCAGATTAAGTAATTCATATTCGCATAAATAAAATTCAGCCCGGGCACGGTTCCCCAGTGTCCCAGTATTCTTGGCTTCAAATTCTCAACCGTCATTTCTCTGCGAAGAAAATGATTCTCTCTTAAATAAAGAGCTCCCGCCGCAATATAGTCTACGTACCGGAGATATTTCCCCATCCAAGCTAGCGCCTTTTTGTCTGTGTTTGCCATGCTAATTGTATTAAATTTTGTTTTTGTCGTGGAAAATTATAACAATCCTAAGCTTGTTTTGCAATTTGCAATGCCTCGTTGGTAGGAATTACTAAAACTTTTACTTTGGATTTTTTGTCGCTGATTTGTTTTGTGTCTTTTGGATTTGTGCAGGCGTTGTTTTTTCGTGTATCTAATTTTACACCCACATCGTCCAAATATTCACATACCCATTTGCGGATATAGTTTGCTTTTTCTCCTATGGTGGCAGTGAAGATGATTGTGTCGAGGCCGTTCATGGAGGCGGCGTAGCCGCCGATATACTTTGCGATTCTATAACAATATAGATCGAGTGCCCTTTTTGCGTCTGTATGTTTTTTTCCTTTGGTTTTGAAAAATGCATCTCGTAGGTCTCGCATATCTTTTGAAATTCCGGATACTCCTTTGAGCCCTGATTCATGTTCGAGCATAGAGTGAATTTTTTCTAATTTAGTTTTTGTGAAAACGCCTTTCGTGTTTTTTGCCAAATAAAAAATTATTGCCGGATCAATGTCACCGCATCGTGTGCCCATTGGGATCCCTTCAAGCGGTGTGAAGCCCATCGAAGTGTCTATCGCTTTGCCGTCTATACTTGCAGTAACCGACGCACCGTTCCCCAGGTGACAAGATATTATTTTTTGATTTTTCTTTTTTAAAAATCTTTGAGCTTCTTCAGTTACGTACTGATGAGATGTCCCATGAAAACCATATCTTCTGATTCCATGTTTCTTATAAAGTTCATAGGGTAGGGCATAGAGATATGCTTTCTCCGGAAGTGTCGAATAATATGCCGTATCAAATACCGCATAATTTGTGATGTGTGGCAAAAGTTTTTGAGATGCTTTGATACCCGCGATGTTGGCTGGATTGTGAAGTGGAGCGAGTGGAGTTAACCTCTCAAGTTCTTTTAAAACTTTGTCAGTTACCTTCAAAGGTTTTGTGTATTTTTCTCCGCCGTGGACGACGCGGTGTCCCATCTTGTCTATGTTTTCAAAAATTTCGGCATGAGACTTTTTGAATTGTTTGAAGAATTTTTTTAAGCTTCGAGTATGGTTTTTTATTCGTTCAATGTACAGCGTATATACTTCTTTGTATGCGTTTTTTTGTTTTTCAAATACAATTATTTTAATGCTCGAGGAGCCGCAATTGAGAACGAGGATGTGATTTACCTTTGCCATATTATTTTTTTTAAATGTATTCCGATGCCATTACTTCTATAGAAGATATTGCCGCCATGTTGATGATGTCGTCGACTGAGCATCCACGCGATAGGTCGTTTACCGGGCGGGCAAGGCCTTGCGTGATTGGGCCGAGCGCTTTGTACTTCCCAAGTCTTTGAACTAATTTATATGAGATATTCCCTGAATTTAAATCCGGGAATATAAGTACATTTGCTCTACCTTGAATTTTTGAGTTTGGAAATTTTTGTTCGCAAACCTCCGGTATAAGAGCGCTATCAACTTGCATTTCTCCTTCTATGATTAAGTCAGGTCTTTTCTTTTGTGCGATCTCGACTGCTTTCTGTATTTTTTCTACAGAAGGGTGATCTCCCCCTGAGCCGTTAGTTGAAAATGAAAGCATCGCAACCTTCGGTTCTATATTAAATCTTTTTGCAGTTTCAGCTGTATCTATAGCTATTTCAGCGAGCTCCTCCGCAGTTGGGTCTATATTTATTGCGCTATCTGCAAAAAGAAAAACATCATTACTAGGATCATTATCTTTTTTCTCTTGAACCATAAAAAAGAAGCTAGAGATTCTATGAAATTCTTCTTTGCTTTTTATTATTTCAAAAGCCGGCTTTATAGTGTCTGCAGTGGACCAGGTTGCGCCTGCAATCATTGCGTCTACTTCTTCGTGGTAGAGCATCATTGTTGCGAAGTAGCATGGATTTTTTAGTTGTTCGCGTGCTTTTTTTGGAGTCATACCTTTGTCTGCGCGAAGTGCGATAAGTAATTCTGTGTATCTATCTATATAGTCAGAATCAGTTGGATCTATTACTGGAACTTTTTCCCAAGGGACATTGATATTTTCCAGTTTCGCGATTTTTTTTAATTCCTCAATATCTCCAAGTAGGAACGGCTTCGCCGTTCCTTCCTCAATTATTTTCCCAACTGCAGTAAGTATGCGTACATCAATACCCTCCGGGAAAATTATTTTCGCCGGATGAAGCTTTGCCAATTCTTTAATTCTTTCCAGAAATCCCATAATGTTTGTTTTTATTTTCGTCTCTGATTATACATCAAACAACCGGAAATTAAAAAGCCTCAGTAAACTTCTTTTTTGTAGCACGTTTCGCAAAAGATTTTTTGCCATGAATCGGGAGGGTAGGTTGTCCATGTTTGTATTGTGCATTTCTCACAAGGGCGTTGCCAAAACTTTCTTGGATTACGCATTTGCATGCGCGCACATCTTCGACAGTTGAAGCAGTAGCTTGGAAGCGGATAATTATTTTGTTTGTAAAATTTCAATTCTTTCGGTGTGATTTTGAAGTTTTTTTTGCAATGTGAGCAAGCGAGTATTTCTTTCACTATGTCATCAGAAGTGTAATTGATATCATCGGGAATTTCCGTGATGGTTTCTTTGCCGAACGTGCCCGGAAGTTCATCTTCCCACTTCCAACCTTTTTCTAAAACTTGTTCTTTTGTCATAGGGTACCAAAGTTGCGCCATAGTTTCATTGTATGCGGTATGACTCATATTGATTGGGAAAAATTCTCCATATGAACCATCGGTTTTCATTTTTTCAATTATTTTCGGTAAAAGTTCAAAATATTCTTTCTCCGAATATTGTTTGTTTAATATGCAAAATTTATTTTTTTTGAGTCCGATACACCCGAAACAATTTGAGCTGTTATTGTATGTGTTGATACAGTATTGCACGTCTGACGTCATACCAATGCAAAGAATACCGAAGAGTATTTTGTAAACATCCGATCCAATCATGGCCCCTTCATAGCAAAGTTCGGCGTTATTGCCGAATTGATACAAATCGTAACAATGACGTGTGCCAAGTTGTACTTGGCTTACGAATTTTGAATCTTCGATGTTGTTGCAATCAAAACAGTAGAAAGAATTTTTCGCCTTGATGAGATGGTCTCCCGATGAGTTCTCGATCATGGTATTTTGCAACGCTTTGAATCCGAAATCTTTTAAGAGCTCCATGTATCGTTCCCAAAGTTTTTGTACTTGAATTTTTGAACTCGTATTTATTGTTGTAATTTTTTTCGTATATTCTTCTTGTGTCATTTGTTCATTCAGGAAGCAGAATTTTTTATTGCGCAGTCCAACGCACATAAAACAATCCGTGCAACCTATACAGTCGCGCAAAAATCTTGAGCTTGCACTGTTGAAACAATCTTGCGACCATCCGAGATCGTAGCAATTTTCAACGTCTATGCATTCATAGCAAAGTTCCGATTCGAATGCGTTGTGTATGTCAATGCAGTTTTTATCTTTTTTTACTCCGTATCCGTACATGCAATCTTCGTTGTATGTCGCATGAAATATAAAATAGCAATTTTTATTTCGTCCGGCATGATGAGTGTATTCGCAATTTTCGTCCATTTCCGTTGAGACTGTCGGATGCGGAATCCTAAGATCAAGTTCGTGAAATTGCTCAAAAAAAGGACGACTCAAATCAAAATCTTGTTCGTAGTCTGTCGGGTTGTACGCATCCGACCACCAGCACTGTACACAGTATCTTGTACGTGGATTTTTCGGATTGAACTGACTTACGGTTTGTTTCTTGCAGTTTGCGCATGTGTCGGGGTAGAGCACCCCTTCGTTGCACCAAGCCATACGTCGCATCTCACGACATGGCGGACACCAAGTCGGTTCCGGCACATCGACTTTCAGATAAAAAGCGCGGTCATCATCGGTTACCTCGAACGCTTGTGTACAATTTATGCATTGTTTCATTTTTGAAGATTATTGCTCGTCAACTATTACCTCTTCTTTGCCACCTATGTTTTTTACATTACCCATAGCTGTGTCGATAGCATCTTTTGCTTCTTTGACGGTTTCAACGGCATCTTTGATAGAGTCGGCAGTTTCTTTTACGTCGTCTATAGTTTTGCTTACATTTTCAACCGCCCCGTCGATTGTTTTTTTAGTTTCTTGGATTTTTTGAGTGGCGTTATCTTTTGCGTTAGTGATGTCACTTTTGATTTGGTCGGCATTAAACCAGCTGCAACTGCTAAATGTTAGTATTGAAACCGCTATTAGCAGTAGGGAGAAAGCTTTTTTATTCATTTATTTTTATTAAAGAGTCTATGTTTCCGTTGAAATTTTGTAAGAAATTATGCATATCGAGTACTTCATCAGAACTTATGCTGTCACCCATTTTCCAATAATTTTTGTTACGTGCTGAAATTCTGCGGTGTTTACGTTCTATATGCACATTTATGATTATGCTTTCACTGCATTCTTTGCAATTTGCGACGAAAAGACCTGTTTCATGGGTTGTTCCAACGATTTCTATTTTTCGCTCAGCATACATTGCTTCGCAAGATGGGCATTTGAGGTCTTGGCGAAGTTGTCTAAGTACTATTTTTAATTCAAATAAATTCATGTTTTGAGCTTAAATAAGCTATCTATTTCTTGGTAGTACATTCTAGCATCATAGCGCAAAAAGTCCAGAAAATTTGATTAAAATTTCTCTAGTCCGGCCTTTAGCCGGTTTAGGCTTTCTTCTTTTTTGAGGCTTGTAAGGAGCTCAAATACACCGGGTGAGAATTGTTCTCCACTGAGAGCTACTCTCATTGGCCAGAGAAGTTGTCCGTTTTTCCAGCCAAGAGAAGTGATTTTTTCAAGTAATACTTCCTTGGTGTCTTCTTCCATAAATTTATTTTCAGGTAAATCTTCTAGTGTTTTTATGCCTTCTGTCAGCGCTTGTTTCGCCATGTCGAGAGTCACTTTCATTTTTTCGTGTAGGAACATCTTTTTGTCATAAGGAGAGACGCGGAAATATATTTTGATCGTATCGCTAATTTCAGAGAAAGTTTTTAGTCTTGTTCTTATATCCGGCAGGAGGCTTGTAAGTAATTCCGTATCCGGATTCTCTTTCCAGAAATCCTCCTTTTTAAGATGTGGCAGGATTTTTTCAATCAATTCATTATCCGGTAATTTTTTAATATAGTGGGTATTTATCCATTCGAATTTTTGCAAATCAAATACTGCTCCTGATTTTTGCACTCTCTCAAGGGTGAATACTTCAATCAGCTCACTTAGTGAATATATTTCTCTATCACTTTTTTCTTCGTGCCAACCAAGTAGTGCTATGAAGTTTATAATCGCTTCTTTCAAGTACCCTTTCGCTAAATAGTCTTCTACATTGACGTCCCCCTGTCTTTTTGAAAGCTTGGTTTTGTCCGGATTGAGGAGTAGGGGCAAATGCGCCATAACCGGTATTTCCCACTGGAATGCATTATACAAAGCAACGTGTTTTGGCGCAGAGGGTATCCATTCTTCACCTCGAATCACATGAGTGATTTCCATTAAATGATCGTCTACTACAACTGCTAGGTGGTATGTTGGGAATCCATCGGCCTTCATCAAAACATGATCATCCAGAGTGTTTGAATCAAATGCGGTGTGTCCTTTGACTGCATCTTCAAAAGAGATTTTTTGGTCAGATGGAATCGCTTGGCGAATTACATATGCAGTGCCTGCAGATCGTTCTTTCTCGACGTCTTCCTTTGGTAGCGTTCGGCAATGTTTGTCGTACATTGGAGCAACTTTACGTTTTATTTGGCTTTCTCTCATTTCAGTCAACCGCTCTTTGGTACAGAAACAATAGTACGCCTCTCCTTTGTCTATGAGTTTTTGTGCGTATTCTTTATAAATATCCAGTCTTTCTGATTGTATGTATGGGCCATATTCCCCGCCTTTTTCCGGTCCTTCGTCATAATCAATACCCATTGTATATAAAACTTCTTGAAGGTGCTCAGTTGCACCGGGTACGAGCCGTTCACGATCGGTATCTTCTATTCTAAGAATCATTTTCCCGTTATTGTGTCTTGCAAAAAGATATGCATAAAGTGCGGTTCGAAGACCTCCTACATGCAAAAATCCCGTTGGAGATGGGGCAAATCTGGTTCGAACTTGTTTTTCAATCATAATATTTATTAATATCTTTGGCAGTATAGGAGTTTATATCTTGATTTCCTAGTATAATAAAGTTATACTTTAGATAATAAAATTATCCTTTGGATTTTAATAATTTTTCATAATTAATCATTACAATATAATCGTTTTTATTATGTACGATAAGCAACTTCTTATAAAGCTTGATACAAAAACACTTTCTAAATTGCAAAAGATGTCACAAGAATCTGGTTTGAAATTATCCTCATTTGCTCGCATGGTGCTACTTAACTTCCTTAAGCGCCAAGAGATGCGTCGCATTGAAGATGAAGCTGATATTGCAATTTTGGAAGGTTTTGAAGGTACGCGAGGTCAAGATTTCGATGAAGTTCTGAATGAGCTAAATATAGAATAATGAAGATCGAAATTACAACAAGAGCGAAAAAACAGTTGGCTTTGGTTAAACATTCGAATTCAATTATCAGATTCTAAAAAAAGAAAAGATTGTTGTTGTTTTTGCTATTGAAACTAGGGGTAGTGTATATAAGCATCTATGAGTGATTTTTTTAAACATGACCTTTGATAGATTCATTTATTAATGTATTATATCTCTGAATTGTACATAATTTATGCGTTTTATATGGTAAAAAGAAAGAAAATTTCAAGACGAGTAACTGCTAGGCGCAAAACTACTCGTAAGGCTTCAAATGTGGGTTCGTTGGTACAATTAGAACTTAAGGATCGCGTTAAAGCTGAGATTTGGGCTGTTATTTACTTATCTTTGTCACTTTTAACGTTTTTGAGTATTACCGGAAGACTCGGCATCGTCGGGGAATTTGTTATAAATTTTCTTAACCCTATATTTGGATGGGGTATTTATGCTCTACCTGCTGTTCTTTTTGGAATAGCTTTTTCATTGTTTTTTATTGAAAGGGTACGTTTGAATGCTACCAAGATTTTTGGGATAGCTCTATTATTTGCTTCTGTGCTTGGTTTTGTTCACTTGGCTGTACCTATGGAAGAAATTTTTGAATATGCAAAAAGCGGTACTTATGGTGGATATATTGGTTTTGTTGTGAGTTTTTTGCTGCAATCCGTACTTGGTAAGACCGGTGCTTATATAGTTCTTGTTTCGGCTTTTATTATTGCATTTCTTGTGATTTTTGAAGTTTCGATTTCTGACGTGTGGAATGCTCTTAGGCCTGAGTTACCTATGAAAATTGAAAAACTACCAAAGGCTCCGCGTAAAAAGACAGGTATAATGACGCAAGATACTGAAGGTGAAATGGATATAAATATTATTGCCCCTGATTCGTTGGATGAATTAAAGGTGACGCAGGAGGCTGAGGCTTTGATGAAGCAGGCGATGAATGAGGATACTAATATCATTTTTGAGTCAGATGGAGATGAGTTAATAAAGGAATATGAAAAAACTCTTGATATAAATGAAGATGGTAATAAAAAGTTTGCAACGAGTAGTGATATAATTATTGATGAAGAAAAGCCATATGAGCCAATAGAATGGGAGTATCCATCTGTTGATCTTCTTGAGGAAAATACAGAGGGAATTGTGATTGATAACGAGGTAATAAAAAGAAATGCAGAAAATATTCAGAATAAATTGTCTACATTTAATATAGATGTGACTATGAAGGATGTTCATGTTGGGCCAACGGTTGTGCAGTATTCACTTAAGCCACATGAAGGAGTGAAATTATCCAAAATTACAGCGCTCAAACAAGATTTAGCGTTGGCCCTAGCGGCGAAGGCGATACGTATTGAAGCACCTATTCCCGGCCAATCTTTGGTTGGTATTGAAGTTCCAAATGAAACGCGATCAACTGTATATATGAGAGATTTGATAGAATCTAAAGAGTATCAAAAAACCACTTCAAAGCTGAAACTTGCAATAGGGCGAGATGTTTGTGGAAGGTCGGTCATAGCCGACCTAGCAAAAATGCCGCATTTGCTTATCGCCGGAGCTACAGGTTCCGGTAAGTCTGTTGGAATGAATTCATTCCTTATTTCACTTCTTTATAATAACTCTCCTGAAGAATTAAAAATGATTCTTATAGATCCGAAGCGAGTTGAGTTAAATAATTATAACAGTATTCCACATCTTTTGACTCCTGTGATCACTGATCCGGAAAAAGCTGCAACATCGCTTAGATGGGCGGTTGCTGAGATGAATAGTCGTTACCAAACTTTGGCAGATGCCGGGCACAGGCATATTGGAGATTATAATGCAGACGATAATATCATTGTTAAGATGCCAAAAATTATCATTGTTATAGATGAGTTGGCAGATCTTATGATGGCCTCCGGTAAGGAGGTTGAAGCTTCTATTTGTAGGATTGCCCAGATGGCACGTGCGATTGGAATGCATTTGATTATCGCAACCCAGAGGCCTTCTGTGGATGTAATTACAGGTCTTATCAAGGCAAATATACCTGCTCGTATAGCATTTACAGTTAGTTCACAAATTGACTCAAGGACGATTATAGATGGGGTAGGGGCTGAAGATCTGCTTGGTCAGGGAGATATGCTTTATTTGCCGGGTAATATGGGTAAGCCTTTCCGTGTTCAAGGTATTTATATTTCTTCAAAAGAAATCGAGCGTGTTACAAATAGGGTGAAGCTCACTATGCAGCCTGATTATTTGGAAGAGATAACTTCTCGTGATACAGCTCAAATGAAAGTAAATGGAGTTCCCGGTGGTATGGATGGTACAGATGATGAATTGTATCAAGAGGCGATTGATATTGTTCGCCAAACCAAGAAAGCTTCAGCATCGTTTCTTCAGCGCCGCCTCAGTATCGGCTACAACCGCGCCGCACGATTGATCGAGCTCATGGAAGAACAAGGTCTAGTTGGCCCACAAGAAACTTCAAAATCTAGAGAGGTGCATATGTAGTGACTATCTTTTCTTTTTCTTTTTCTTCTTTGCTTTTGGTAGGTATTTTTCGTCGGGTTTTAGCATATTTTCGTCTTCGTCCTCATCATCATCGGATGAGTCAGCTTGGATTACTCTGATTGTAGTATCTCCATCTTTTTCTTCTTGTGATGATGCGGTTTGCTTCGCATCTTTATTTTGCAAAGCAAGCTTCGCGCTTTGCATAGTATCCCTTTGGATTGCTTGCTCTAGGGGGTTGGTTATTTTTCTTTCAGGAGCTTTTATGATTTCTTGTTCACTTGGTTTTGCCAAATGTTGTTCAGTTTGTTTTACAGGATGCATCTCTTGTTGTTGTGTTGCTGACTCTGTGCGTACTTCTATTTTTACATGCATTAGGTGACCAATAGTGCTTCGACTGATATTTGCAAGGATCTCATCCAGCATTCGAAAAGCTTCATTTTTATATTCAAGTAATGGGTCTTTACCGGCATATCCGGAAAATGCGACTCTTTCACGAAGACGTGACATTTGATCTATGTGCTCCATCCAAAATGTATCGACGACTCTAAGTCCGATTGTTTTTTCAGCATTTCTTAAAATCGCAGGATCCGGTAATTCAGCTTCTTTTCTTTGATATTGTTCCCATAGGTATTTTTTTATAAATTCAGTTAGCTCTTCATTTGTTCGATATTCTTTGAGATCTTCAACTGAAAGTGGAGATAGCTCATCTTTGTGAAATACAAATATATTTTGCAATAATTCTTCAAAGTCCCAATTTGTGATGTCTTTCACCGGTGCGTGTAATTCAATCATGTGTTCAACCTCTTTTTCTATTAGTAAGAATATTTCGTTTTTCACATCTTCATTTTCGAGAAATTTCTTACGTCTTTTGTATATTATTTCACGGTGCTTGTTCATTACATCATCGTATTCAACCAGATGTTTTCTTATGTCAAAATGATGTCCTTCGACTTTCTTTTGAGCCCCTTCTATTGAGTTTGAAATGAATCTGTTTTCTATAGGCATATCCTCCGGGACGCCAAGGCGCTCCATGAGTGATTTAACTTTATCTCCACCAAATAATCGCATTAGGTCATCCTCTACAGACACATAAAACTGACTAGCTCCCGGATCGCCTTGGCGGCCGGAACGCCCACGAAGCTGATTGTCGATACGTCGTGATTCATGCCTCTCAGTCCCTATAACATACAATCCTCCAAGTTCTTTGACTCCTTCACCGAGCTTGATATCCGTACCACGTCCAGCCATATTTGTTGCGATTGTGACTGACCCTTTGTGACCAGCGCCCGCTACTATTTCAGCTTCTTTCTCATGTTGTTTTGCATTTAGGACATTATGCACCGTCCCCATGCTTTGTAGTTTGCTACTTAAAATTTCCGACTGTTCTATAGAAATAGTTCCAACTAGTACAGGTTGTCCTTTTTCATGAAGTTCTTTTACCTTCCTCGCTACGGCTTCGTATTTACCGGCTTTGCTTTTGTATATAGCATCAGACATATCGTTTCTAACGACCGGTTCATTGGTTGGTATTACCAAGACTTCCAATCCATAAATTTTTGAAAACTCTTCAGCTTCTGTCGCTGCCGTACCGGTCATTCCTGCTAATTTTTCGAAAATCCTGAAATAATTTTGCAGTGTAATTGTTGCAAGCGTTCGACTTTCTCTTTTGATTGTTACACCTTCTTTTGCCTCTATCGCTTGATGCAATCCATCTGAATATCTACGTCCATTCATAAGTCTACCGGTGAATTCATCTACGATTATAACTTCACCATTTTTTACTACGTAGTTTTGATCTCTTTTAAAAAGTGCTTTTGCTTTGAGAGCTTGCTCAATCATGTGAACATCTGAAAACCCCTCTTCATCATAGAGGCTCTTGATACCAAGTTTATTTTCTATGAAATTCATTCCTTCTTCAGTTAGCGCAACTGAGTTTGCTTTTTCATCCAGATTATAATGCTCATCTTCTTTTAGTTCTTTTACAGCTTGGCTGTATGTAAGATATGTATCTATTGTTTTATTGTCCGGTGCAGAAATAATTAGTGGAGTTCTTGCTTCATCAACCAAAATCGAATCCACCTCATCGACGATTGCATAGTATAGATTGTTCTGCACCATAGCCTTTGGATCAGTCGCCATATTGTCGCGAAGGTAATCAAATCCAAATTCACTATTTGTTCCATAAATTATATTGCAGTCGTAAGTTGCTCTTTTTTCTTCGACTGATTGTTGATTTAGACTTACTCCTACAGATAGGCCAAGGAAGTTATAAAGTCCTCCCATCCATTCCGCATCACGTTGTGCCAGATATTCATTTACAGTTACTAAAAAACAAGTTTTCTCAGTTAGTGCATTTAGATACATTGGCAGGGTTGATACCATTGTCTTACCCTCACCGGTTTTCATCTCAGCGATTTTGCCTTCATGAAGAACTATCCCACCTATAAGCTGTACGTCGTATGGAATCATATTCCATTCTGTTTGGTTGCCGCGTACGTCCCAACTTGTTCCGCAAAGCTTACGACATGCAAATTTTACCAATGCAAAAGCTTCTACCAAAAGGTCGTCAACCGTTTCACCATTTTGAATTCGTTCTTTGAATTCATTCGTTTTTTTGACTACATCGTCGTTTTGAAGAATTTGTTGATATTCTTCTTCTTTCGCATTTATTTTCTCAACGACCTTACTAATTCTTTTGAGTTCTTTTGTATTATAATCCCCGAAAACTTTTTTTATTAATTTAAGCATTTTATTTATTTTTTAAACCTTTGCTTAGTTTAGCTTCTACTGATCTATATATCAATGCTGAAGTTATTTTTATTTCATTCTCCTTTACCTCTTACAATTACCCATACAGTTCGGAGGCAAACTTTGATATCTAGCCAGAGGGACCAGTTTTCTATGTAGAATGTGTCTAGGGCTACTTCTTCTTCAAAATCGAGGTTTGAGCGGCCGGATACCTGTGAGATCCCAGTGATTCCCGGTTTGATAGATAGTACAAATTTATGATTTTTATCATACCTTTCTACTTCATCCGGCAGGTGTGGGCGCGGGCCAACTATGGACATGTCACCTTTTAGCACGCTCCAGAAATTAGGCCATTCATCGATGTCGTATTTACGAAGAAATCGCCCAACCCTAGTTATTCTTGGATCATTTGAGATTTTGAAATAAGGTCCGGTTCGTTTGTTGCTACTTGCGAGCTTGGTATAACGTAGTCCATGAGTTTTATCATGCATCGATCTAAACTTGTAAAAAGTAAACAAATCGCCCTTTTCTCCAACTCTGAGAGATGGGGATCTATCATCTAATCTTGAAAATATTATAGGTCCTTTTGAATCTAGTTTTATTATCAATGCAACTATAACCATAAATGGACTTAATATAATTAAAGCTAAAGCTCCGAAAATTACATCAAATATTCTTTTTGTAATCCTCCCCCAGCCTTCAAGAGGTGTTGTTTTGACGCTAATAAGTGGGCAGTCGTTTATAAGTTGAATATCAACCTTGCTTTTGTGTAGCTCAAGTTGGCCTGGAATAAAGTGGTAAAGAGTATGAGTTTCACGGCAAAGCTCCATTAATCGTATGTTTTTTTCCTCTTCATCCTCACTGACAGCATGGATTATTTCATCAACTTTGAGTCGTTTTATAACATTTTTCAAATCTTCTATCGTGCCGAGATACTTGATTCTGTATTTTTTTAAATCAGATTCCTGGAGTTTTCGGTTGTTTATTATTCCGAGCACCTTGTATTGGTCATCTTTTATAAATTGTGGGAGGATTTTTTTTGTTGATGAGTTGTATCCGACGATTATTATTCTACGTGTCCCGATATCGTATTTAAGTAATAGTTTTTGAATTGCCTTGATAATTGCCCTACCAACCAATAGAAATAAGAAACTAAAAACCCATCCGAATATGATTACCAAACGAGAAAATGGAAAGTCACGAAGTATGAAGTAGTAAAGCAGCATTAATCCAACCCATGTTAACCAGGCATGTAGTACGCTTTTCCCTTCTCTACTGTATGTATTGTAGATTTTAAATGAATATGAACCGTATATTATTAGGAGTATCAGAAGTGCGATTCCAAATATTGTTACTGTATTTGTATAAACTATTGGGCTTGGAAATGATGTTAAATCAGGAGTTTGTTCGTAATAAGGAATAAGATCATGAGACTTACGTACAGCGTATGCAGTAAAAAAGGCTAAAGTGATCATTAAAAAATCCACTGGGATGCGCAGGACACCGAATATGATTTCAGATTTTTTCATTTATGTTTTTTTTACGTTCTCTCGGATTTTATATGAGAACTGTTGAAATTTGAAGTGATTGTGTCTATAATTCTTTTCCAATGTTCTTTTACATGATCGCCCTTGCTTTTAGCTTGGGAGGAAAGTCCGAGCAACTTGTATGTGACATAGTGGATAACATCCATCTGCTAGAAACCTAATAAGATCTAGTACGGGCTAGTGCCACAGAGACTATACTAACTATGGCTTGCCATAGTGAAAGGTGAAAAGTCCCGCTTAGCGGGAGTGAAAATGTGGTCCCCATGGCAAAGCGTGAAACTTGCTTTGTTAAATAAGGCGCGCAGAGCGCAACCAAATGGGATCTCCATTGCTGGTAAACCCTATGTGTTGCAAGGTGGGATGGGAGCTCTAAGGATTAGAATACATACATTCTCTTAGTCTGCCCACCGCTTGAGCCAAGCGGTAACGCTTGGCCCAGATAGATGATCATGACCTAGCGCCTCGGCGCTTTGGCACAGAACTCGGCTTATAAAAGGACATTGGATCAAAAAAAAAGCCCCAATTTATTTGGGGCTTTTTTTCCTATTTTTTTTGAAGTTTTTAACTTCTTTTGTCTTTGTCTTGTTCTATTTTGTCGTATTCAGATTTGAAAAACAAAGCTGTCTTAAGACATTCTTTTGTTTTTTCATTGTCAGGGTCTATCATTAGAGATTCTCTAAGTAGTGCGATTGAACGATCAAAGTTCTTATCATTTAGATAACAAATAGCTAGATCGCATAATACCAGTGGGTCATCCGGCGATATAGTTAGTGCTCTTTCAAGCAATATAAGTCCTTTTTTCCTATTACCTGCATGAAATACAGACCAACCAAGGCATCTTAAAATCTCCGGATGATTTGGCTGTAGGTAGTCAGCAGTCTCAAGATGATCAACTGAAATATTCCAATTTGAAAGCGCAGAATGCGTAAATCCTAACAGATAATGTGCATTTGGACTCATCGGGTCTATGTTGATTGCTCGTTGCAATGCCTTCATAGCTCTATCAAACTTACGTAAGCTTAAGTAGTTGTCTCCAATTTCCTCGTAAGCTTCTACACATGCAAGGTCTTCATATAAGATGTGTTCGCAAATATCGATAGCTTCTTTATGCTGTCCGTTTAATTTCTTTTTATCTGCCTCTTCTATAAGGTTTTGAACAAGTATTGCCATGACGGGATGTTTTTATTTTTTTAAATCCCATCATTATAGCAAATCCTTTATAATTTTTCAACAGTCTGTAAGTACTTTTTCAAATTTGTGTTAACTGTTTTATCCTTAAGCCCAAAGTATATGTTTGCTTCTAGTAATCCGAGGTGATTACCCGTGTCAAACCGTTGTCCGTCAAGTGTAACTGCGTAGGTATTTATCCCATTATTGTAAGTTTTCAGCCCATCTATCAATCGCAACTCCCCATCAGGTTTTCCCGGATTACTGTTTTTGATACAATCAAGTACTTCGCGGTTTATTATATATTTGCCAATTATTGCGAGCCTCGAGTTCGTTTCTTCCATTTTTGGTTTTTCTACCATTGTTTGAATTTGCCCTTTTTCATTTGTTTCGACTATGCCATATTTTTCTATTTCTTCTTCATTTATCAAATGTACTCCTACTATTGGCGCTTGTACGTCATTATAATAGTTGATCAGCTGCTGCGCCGCATTTGGGCCATCATTACCTATTAATTCATCTCCAAAAAGCACAAGGCATGATTCACCTTCTTTTATGAAATTTTTTGTTGCAAGTAGTGCATGGCCATCTCCAAGCATTTTTTCTTGAGTGAAAAAATGTATTTTCGCCATTTTATGTATGTCACTTAATAATTTGTATTTCTCAGTCCGTCCCCTGTCAGATAATTCTTTTTCAAGTATTTCATCCGGCTTAAAGTATTCTTTTATAATTTCTTGCCTATCACTTACTACTATAGCTATTTCTTCTATTCCAGCTTTGACGGCTTCTTCAACTAACATATGAATAATAGGCTTATCTCCTATAGGGAACATAGTTTTTGGCACCACCTTACTTGCCGGCAAAAAACGAGTCGCGAGCCCGGCTACGGGTATTATGGCTTTTTTAATCATAAGTTTAAGGTTGCTTTGCGTGCGCCGTGCTATAGAACTTCTACGATTTCAATTTTGCGAGTTCTTTCGGCTTCTACCTTTGGTATTTCGACACGTAGTATTCCATTTAAGAATTTTGCTGTGATTTTTGAAGTCTCTGTTTTTGTTGGAAGTACAATCGCTCTTGAAAAAGTTCCCCAGAAACATTCTTTTGTGAAATAATTGTCAGTATCGATATCCGGATCAAGGGTTCGACGTCCTTTTATAGAAAGCACGTCATCTGTTATCGTAAGCTCAATATCGTTTATATCACAGCCGGAAATAGGTGCCAATATAATCAAATTGTCTTCACTTTGATATATATCTACAGAAAGTTGGCCTTCTATATACTCTGTTTTTTCACTTAAATTTTTACGTATCTTTGAGATTACGCTTGGGTCCGTTTGAGTTTTTAAGATTGTTGTTGTGTCTGTCATGGCAAGGATTTAAAAAGTGAATGTATTTTACGCACCATCGAAGGCTTTGACAAATTCATTTTGGTTTAGAGTCTCTTTTTTGACAAGTAATTTAGCGATGTTGTGTAATTTTTTACTATTTTTCTTCAATTCCGTATGAGCTCTTTTATATCCATCTTCTACTATTTTAGCAGTTTCTGCATCAATTTTCTTAGCTATTTCTTCCGAGTAATCTTTCATATGACCGAAGTCTCGTCCGAGGAAGACTTCTTGGTTATTGTCGCCGTAGCTGATAGATCCAAGTGGACTCATACCGTATTCAGTAACCATTCGTTTTGCCATTTTGGTCGCACGGCTAATGTCATTTGAAGCTCCAGTGGTTATTTCTTCTTTACCAAAGATCATTTCTTCTGCGACACGTCCACCAAGCAATGCTGCTATTTCATCTTCAAATTTTGCTTTTGAAGTTAGTACATGATCCTTGTCAGGAAGCGTCCATGTGACTCCAAGAGCCATGCCACGTGATACGATTGTGATCTTATGTACATCATCACAGTTTTTAAGAACATGATTCATGATCGCATGACCGGTTTCATGGTAAGCAATTATTTCTTTCTCTTTTTCACTTAAAATACTGGAACTCCTTATATTACCGAGTACTACTTTTTCGATCGCCATATCTATTTCTTTTGGACTTATTACTTTCTTATTATAGCGAGCAGTCAGTATTGCGGCTTCATTCATTATGTTCTCAAGATCAGCTCCGGAAAATCCAGGTGTTTTTTTTGCGATAGTTCTAAGCGCAACATTGCTAGTTAGCGGCTTGTTCCTTGAATGTACTTTTAATATAGCCTCTCTATCGTCAAGCGTTGGTAGATCGACAGTTACACGTCTATCAAATCGGCCCGGACGAAGTAGGGCAGGGTCTAATACGTCAGGTCTATTGGTAGCTGCGATTATAATTACATTAGTTCCTTGTTCAAATCCGTCCATTTCAGTAAGAATTTGATTTAGAGTTTGTTCACGTTCATCATTACCTCCACCAAGTCCGGCTCCACGTTTGCGTCCTACCGCATCGATTTCATCTATGAAGATGATGCACGGCGCGTTGCGCCGTGCTTTCTTAAACAAATCTCGCACGCGCGAGGCTCCGACTCCGACAAACATCTCTACGAATTCAGAACCTGAGATAGAAAAGAAAGGCACATTCGCCTCACCCGCAACCGCGCGTGCGAGCAAAGTTTTGCCTGTTCCCGGTGCTCCTATAAGCATCACTCCTTTTGGTATTTTCGCACCGATTTTTATGTATTTATCCGGGCTTTTTAAAAAATCAACGATTTCTGTAAGTTCCATCTTCGCCTCATCTCCCCCTGCTACATCATTGAAAGTTGTTTTTTTCTCTCCATCGTTTGCGTGTAATCTTGCATTACTTTTACCAAAAGACATAGCTTGGTTGTTTGAGCCCTGTGCTTGCCTCATCATAAATATGAAAAACCCTATAATAAGTGCAAATGGGATTATCCCTATAAGTAGGTCGGTCCAGAAGTTTGAGCTTTCCGTGTCTACGATTTCCACTTTAAAATCTCTTTTTTCTTGTGGAATACTTTCAAGAATATTATTCAAAGATTCCCCTTTTTCTTTTACTGCTATGAGTCGCGTCGCATCGCCCTTGATACTGTATATGATCTTATTATCATTGACCTTCACTTCATTGACCATGCCTTCGCTCGCATGATGCACAAAATCAGAAACCAACACTTTTTGTTCCGGGATTTGACCATCATAACCCATGATATAGAATGCTGACAATAGCAGAGCTATTACCAGTAAAATTGTAAAACTCTTTTGTCTGTGATTGCTTTGTTTTTGCATGATTTTTTATAAAATTTAAAAGTCGAAGAAGCCGAAAAAAGGCAATTTCAATACTAGCTTCCGCACAAAGATATGGCAAGGGTGAATTCATCGCTTATCACTTTGCTCCGACACGATTGGGAAGGAGCTTGACTGATAAAATAGAGCGGTATATGATAATTTCGTAGCATAGAAGATAAAATATATATGTACAATCCCCCTTCAATTAATGGGATTCTCAACTTCCCCACAGGAAAGCAAAATCAGCATATCAAACTTCCAAAAAATGAAGAGATAGAAATCGGGGATATTCTTGTGGCACGTTATAATTTTTCTCGTTGGACACGATGGCTCCCTTGGGAAAATTGGCATCACGTAGCTATAGTGAGCAAAATAAATCCACTAACCATAATTGAAGCCGTCGGGCACAATGCGGAAAAACAATGGGAAGGTCCAACTGAAGTAGGATTTTGGGAATCCGTAGGTTTTGGCAAAGCCAAGGATATAAAAGAAATTCGCTGGTTAAGACCAATCTTTCCGAATCCTTTGCGAGAAATAGATTCATGGCATGTACAAAGAAGTAAAAGAAAAATCATAACATCAAAAGAGGCAAGAAAACGAGTAATAACATATGTTTGCAAACAGCTAAATGAGCCATATTCACCAATTGCAAGCAAGTGGAATGAAAATGCATGGTACTGTTCATTGCTGATTTACAAAAGTTATTCACGAACCATTACAGGGATGTATCTGGAAAATTACGATGACATCAGGGCAGGATACCTCGTAACACCGGAAGATTTACTCGACTGTAAGAAAACAGAAGAATATTTTTCATGGAAATACGAGAATAATACTCAAATAGAAATATGATCTTAAGCATAAAAAATTCAATACGGAAATTTTTAAAAAACCCATACACGTCATTTTTGGAACGGTTCATTTATACTCTAAAGGTAATTTCGATATTTGTAGTTTTATACTTCGTTTTAGTTGCAGTTTACGTCTGGTCACTTCCATGTACGAAGTGTTCTTATTGAAAAGTCGTCCCACATTTTGAGTTGGACAACTTTATTCGTGGTTTATTGAAGAGCTTTTTGAAGGGTACGCAAAGGGCAGTCATCAAGTGGGCAATTGTTGATTGGTACGATGGGCTTTGCCATCAAACTTAATAAGTGTATATAGATAGTCAAGAAAATAAATCACTTCTTTTCCAAGCCACAATCAAACGTCAAGTGCAATTTTTTGATTATAGGCAATCAAAAAAGATTCATAGAATTTGGTATAATGATGAATGGTTTTATTCGGCTTAATGGAAAATTTTGTGGGCTAAAAAGTCAAAAGCGATGCTCCGGTATGCCCACCAACAGTCCGACACCCTCTACCTAAGTGCCAGTTTTCTGTGTTCCAAATAAAGAAGGTCTGTTTTCGTAGGCTCGCTATACATTCCCGCATGTGTAATCTTATGATGAAGTCCACACAGTGCAACGAGATTGTCATGAGATTTGGTCTTCGCATAG
>JAUYJN010000044.1 GCA_030700255.1 Candidatus Peregrinibacteria bacterium
GTTTCTTTTACCGTTCTTTTTAGTATTAAAACTGAGGCATTTTGGGCATTTTTTTTTGCATAACAAAAAATATTAAGGGTTAAGAGCTTACTCTAGCATAAAACTCAATATTTTAGCCCGCAAAATTTTCCCTTAAGCCAATTTTTTTATAGTTGAGCCGTCCAGCTTGTCATTCCTTTTCCATTCAGAGATCTCTTTGTCAGAAAAAAGCTCTACAACCTCCCCTGGAGCGGGCTCAGATGTGTATGTAACCTTTATAAACTGCACACCATTATCAATCAATTGAACCTCAAGTAAGCTATCTTCGTCGATACCAAGAGCTTCACGATACTCCTTAGGGATTGTGACCATCCCCTTTGACTGAGGCCTTACAACCTTACATTTTGACATAAGTAGAAAAGTTTAAAAGTAGAAATTGTCTACTTATAGTATATGCAAAAGTACCTCACGAGTAAAGATGACTTCATTCTTTTATATAAGAATGGGTGGGCGAATCCAGTTTTCTGGCTAGTTCGCTCGCTCTACGTACTCTTGAGTGTCGGTGTTTATTCGTAGCTTATCGCCAACCTTAATAAACAATGGCACCTGAACAACGAGCCCGGTTTGAAGGGTTGCTGGTTTAGAACCGCCTGCGGCGGTATCCCCTTTAACACCCGGGTCGGTTTCAGTCACTTCGAGTACTACTTTTGGAGGTAGGTTTACTGAAATTGGCTTGTCTTCAAAAAACCTAACATCGATGTCCGTTCCATCAAGTAAGAAATTAACATCATCGCCGAGCATTTCCTCATCGAGTTCAAACTGTTCAAAACTATTGTTGTCCATGAAGTAGTAATTTGCTCCGTCGGTGTACATATATTGGCATTTTCTGTAACCAACATCAGCCTCGTCCACTTTATCGTTTCCTTGAAAATTCTTACTTATAGTCGCCCCGGTCTTTAGGTTTTTTAGAGTAGTTTTCATAACCCCTGCGCCCCGAGCTTGTTTTGCAAAGGTGTCTTTTACGACAACAAACGGATCGCCATCGATCACGATAATTTTTCCGGTACGAATCTGAGAAATAGAAAGCATAAAAAATGGATAAAAGTTATTTTTGAAAAGGAAAAATATCCTACTTCTGCAAAAATATACGTATTTCAGACTTTAAAATCAAGTTAATACGTGCTTAAATTGGCTTATGAAAGAACATTTTGAAGAAAAAATAGAAAAAGTACTGGATTACTGCAGGGAACTCAATGATGAGGGCGGCCAGAATCAATACTGGATTTTGTCAGATGAGGCGGGGAGATTTATCAATCAAAAGGCAAAGGAGGTTAATGCGAAATATATATTGGAAATAGGAACGTCCATAGGGTATTCGACGATATTTTTGGCAGAGGCTGTTCGTGAAAATACCGGTGGAGACGTAGCAAAAGGTAAGGTTTATGCGATGGAGTCGCATGGTCCGCGCGCGGCGATAGCGCGCGCGAATTTTGTAAATTCCGGACTTAGTGAATTTATAACTTTAGTTCAGAGCCATGCGCCGGAACATATTCCATTCGTCGATCCAAATACCGGGGAGGCTCTGACAGGCAAGATAGATATTCTTTTCCTAGATTGCATCAAAAAATATTACCTCCCATGCCTCGAGGCAACCCTCCCCCTCCTCCACTTAGGTTCACTTATTATCGCAGACAACGTAATTTCACATGCAGATCAGATGACGGATTTTCTAAATTACATCAAAACAAACTCGGACCTTGAATCTGAAATTTTTAACATCGGGACGGGGGTCTTGGTTGCAAAAACCCTTCGTATGACAATGTAATACAATGTCATACCAGTGAAAATTAGCATACAGCCCCTCTGCGACTTGATATGGGCAAACACTTGTGCCATAATCACAAACACATAATCAAGTTTAATGGCAATTAGAGAAATACAAACAGGGCTCAAGAATCCTATTTTGAGAACAAAATCCAAAGAAGTTGAGAAAATCACACCAGAGGTAAAACATCTTATTCGTGATATGTATTCAACGTTGCATTTGGATGGTATCGGGCTCAGTGCACCGCAAGTCGGCGAAAATCTTCGAATAGTGCTAGTCACCACGTACCCGCAGACCAAAAAGGAAAAAACATACACCATGATAAATCCTGTGATTACATATTTTTCAGAAGAAACAGAGATTTCAGAAGAAGGCTGCCTTTCACTGCCAAATTATTTTGGAAATGTGGCACGTTCAAAAGAAGTGATACTTCAATTTAGAGATGAAAATTGGAAAATTCAAATAATGCGATTAAACAGCTTAAATGCCCGAATAGTTCAACATGAAATAGACCATATCGATGCAATCCTATTCGCAGACAAAGTCACAGGCAAGGCAAAGGCCACCCATGGGCCAGAGGAGCATACTTTGTAAATTCACAGGGGACCTTTTTTGAACAAGACGGCTTATTTGAGCCGTAAATCAAGGCAAAAAGTCTGCCCGGGCACGTCATTACAGCCCATCTTGAATAGCTTCAAGCAGCTTTTTTAAAAGCGGAATATAAGAAGGGAGTCGTTTATAAATTTTTTCGGCGGTAGCTTCATCGTAAGTATGAACGGTAAGATTTTTATCATCCATCATTTGTACCCAAAGCGGATCGTCTTGAATCAGTCCAAATTTAAACGCCTCTTTCATACAACTTTTTGGCGAATTACACTCTACATTTTGAGTTCTTAAGAATTTTTGTGTGCTTTTCCACGCAAGCTCGACTGAGAATTCAAAACGTTGAATAGAAGCATCTCGGATGATGTCCGTAGGTTTCATCCCAAGCGCCTCCTCAAGCCCATTTAAAGCTTTTTTAAACGAAGTGATTATTTCATGCATATTTCTTTTGAATTTTTAAGGATTGAATTTTTCAGACTTTCCCCGATATCATTGAAATCAACTATGTCTATAGAGCGCAAGGTTGGGATTTCCCCGACAGCCTCTTTGATTTTTATAAAAGTTTCAAAACCCAAAATATCCCCGGCATCTATCGCAATGTCGATGTCGGACACAGCCGTTTCAGTCCCTTTTGCATGAGATCCAAAGAGCAAAACTCGCGCACCACCACCGATATTGGTGTCAACGATTCGTACTATTTCCATGATGATTTTATCGACCTCCATAAGGGTATGATAAGCATTAAACACGAGCATTATAGGTGAACTAATCGCCTAGCAAAAGGCCTTTTGAATAAGCGCGCTTTGCAATCTTTTGGGCCCCTTGGCAAGCCCTGCACCCTTTAAAGAAGTGTCTTTTTCTGGTATAATTCAGAGATTATTAAAAGAAATAAATTACAAATAAATGTCAGGAGTAGTATTCAAACAAGCCAAAATAGACCAGGAATTGGTGCAGTTGGTGCAACATTCAGTGAGTATCAATGCCATGGAAAAAACCGATAAGGAGAAGGTGATTTTGCGTATTTTTACGTTTCCGCTGGATAAACAATTAGAGATCAAAGACATGCTTTTGAGCGAACGTGAGGATCTGGCAAAAGCTAGTGCAAAGGATATGAATGAGCATTACATGAAGCTCAAAGAGTTGTATTCCGACCTCAAAGCTGAAAAATCGACCCTAGAAGGCAGTCTTCGAGTGGCGAAAGAGAAAAATATCAAAAAAGCCGAGGCAATCGAGCTCATAAACCTAGAAAATAAATTACAAAATGATGATGAGGAGAACGATGAAGATTTACTTCCAAGTTTCCCATAATAGTTAAACGAAACAAAAAAACTAAAATAAATGATCTCAAAAAACTTACAACACGAACTATTTGAAGCCGACGACAGTCGTCGCCGCCTACTCTATTTCTCACCCGCATTCGATGCCAATGCTATGGACAAGCACAATCGGCGAATAACTGAGCTGGAAGCCGTTGACACGACAACGCCGACAACGCTTGACCAAAAAGAAATAGACAAACTCAAAGAAGGGATCAAAGAGCTTCGGGTGCAACTCACAGAATTGCACAATCTTTTGTATAAAGAGGGTGAAAATGGAGAACAATCTGACGATAAAGATGATCTCGCAACCAATCATGAGTATGACACTGTTGACATGGACGCGATTATCTATTCTGATAATAAGATTCATCATGATATTGACATTGATAACTTAATAGCAATCAATTTTGCAGAGGCGGTCGATACTTACAAAACTGCTTTTGATAAATTAAAAACAGTTGAATTTGACTCACCAATGGACGAATGGCTTCCGGAAGGCGGGGATGCATCAGACACAATACCGGAGGTTGGACTTTCAAATTTAGCAGATCTGATAAAGGACGGAGAAGTAAAGCCAAAGGAGGATACTTCTACAATGCTTCTATACAATGCGCATGGCGTTAAAATTGAGGTGCCATCAATGACAAGCGCCTCTTTTGAAATACGAAAAAACAAAGATGTTCGCAAAGAAGGTGAAAACCACCTAATTCCAATCTGGTACGGTGGCCAAAAACTTTATATGAATACGAAAGAAGGTGAAAACCACCTAATTCCAATCTGGTACGGTGGCCAAGAACTTTATATGAATACGAAAGATATAGCTCAGCCTGAAGTGGCCCAATTTACATTTAAAAAAGTGGATGGAAATAATATGTACGAAGTGAAGAGTGGCGATACCATCCTTGCAACGGTCGAGCTTGAAGGAATGGATATAGTTAATGGAGGCTATGACTGGGAAGAGATTATGACCTTCGCACAAGCATACGAAGCAGCGATAGAATCAACGGAAGAGTCACCGCCAGAGCCAACAGAAGAGGAGGCTGAAGAGCCAACGGAAGAGCCAGAGCCAGAACCAGAAGTTGAAAAGGTGGAAGCTACAGAAGAAGATGTAGAAGAGCCAGAGCCGGAAACAGAAGTTGAAAAGGTGAAAGCTGCAGAAGAAGATGTAGAAGAGGTAGGAATGGCAGAATCACCTGAAGAGACGACAACAGGAGAGACAGAAACCCCAGAGCCAGAACCAGAAGTTGAAAAGGTGGAAGCTGCAGAAGAAGATGTAGAAGAGGTAGGAATGGCAGAATCACCTGAAGAGACGACAACAGGAGAGACAGAAACCCCAGAGCCAGAACCAGAAGTTGAAAAGGTGGAAGCTACAGAAGGAGATGTAGAAGAGCCAGAGCCGGCCCCCCCCCTAGGGGTAGTGCCAGCAGGCGATATAGACAATATATATAAGCTTCTTTCGGGGGGAACTCAGACGGAACAAATACAAGGCCTTCAGGCGATGGCGATCAGGCTTTTTAGAGATTCAAGCTATTTTGATAAATTGGCTGGTGACGACAAAATTTTAACCATAAATAATGAAGGCACTTTATATTCCGTAGAAAGGATTGAGTCAAACGAAGCTGATAAATTATCGAAAGCAATAGATGATGAAATTGATAGGGTATTACAGGAGTTGGATGCGGAAAAGGACTCATATAAAGTCAATGGTACTACTGACACTTTGATGAAAGTCTCCCCTACGGATCTAGCTACAATAGCAGATGCTGGAGGTGGAACGGCTTATTGGAAAGCTCAATTTCAAGGGTTGAAAGGAATATTAGAAAATATACCGTCAGGGCGGAAAATCAACATGTTCACTGGAAACCCAGAACTCTTTGTGTTATTTGGGGACTCTATTCGAAAAGAAGTGAAAAGATTGGCTAAAAAATCAGAGGAAGATCTTAAAAGGACAACCTACACCATCTCAAGCACAGAAATGAACAAAGGCCCAATAACAGTAAATAACCCTACGGAAGCGGTTATAGCTGTTGCGAAGATAGCAGCCGATAAAGCGAGGGCGTCCGGAGACCCTAAAAGGATGAAAATGGCAGATGCAATAATGGCAGGGGTTCCACTATTATCAATTAGCCCCGAAGTAGTAGATTACAATGGGTCAGCTGCGACACAATTGGTTAAAAAAGTAGAGGCAAGGGAGGCGGAAGCTACGGAAGCCGAAACGGAAGGGTCTGGTGCGGAGAGTGGTGAGAAAGTAGATCTCACTCCGGAGGCGAAGCGGACTATTGCTCTAAATAAAATAGATATAGAAAAGCGTGTTTACAAGGTAGGTGCCCCAATAATGAAATCGGTATTTAAGAAATCATCAGTTGAACATCTTGAGGCGTTTTTTACAGCGGTAACAAATATGAGAGGGGCTTCGGGCTTAAAAGGCAAAAAACCTTTTAAAAACAGTTGGCGAGAAATATTTAAAACACTTCTTGTTAATAATCGCTTAGAAGCACCTGGTGATAACATAGCTTTGCTCGGGCGGCCGCTAATCTTATTCAATATGATTAGGAGGGCAAAAGAAGCTCAGGGAACTTATGGTGGGAATGTGCCAAACAACCTTACTGGAGATAAATGGCTTTATGCTATGGCCGAAAATCAATATCAAAAAGTAAGCGGAGATGATTCGGAAGTGAAAAATTTACCAGAAGTTGTATCGGAAAAGCTAGAAGGCCCAAGCGGGCTTGAGACGGATCTTAGCGATGCGCAGTTCCCTAAAGGAAAGAGTCGTGGATATAGAGTACATCCGACCTCAAGTCCGAATGACTTTCCATTTATATTTAGAATTTCACACAATCAAGATGGTACGTATGACGTACATTATGGAGATGGAAAGATGACCTCACAGAACCATTCGGAATTAATGGATAGATTTGTGAGGAGAGTTTTAAAGAGAAGATTGAGAGATGGGCGCGGGAATTGGGACAATTTTCATTCATACAGAATTTCTTCAGATGGCCTTTCTGACCCTAAGATGAAAGAATACTACGGTAGATTTATGAAAAACCTCCCGGCAGAAGCTGTGGGTAGAAGGGTCGATGCGAGGACAGCCTCTCTTCTTCGGGAGATTTCAAAAGAATCGAAACTTCCACTTCCATCGTTAAAAGCTCTGCTTAGTAGAAGTCACCTTGAGCTTGTTGATATAGTAAGCGTGGTACTCACTGGTGGCAAACAAAAAGATTTAAAAGGTGTAAAAAGGCTAGGTAAGTTCGAATTAGCTGCGGCTAAGCTTTATTTAAAAAAGGTAGGCAGTGGCGAGGGGGAAAATGCAAATGCCGAGCCAGCTATTGAAAACCTACGAGGCTTTGCTCGTGGTTTAGTTGAGGGCGAAAGGCGGGCAGGCGTCGCTGCTCTGCTTGAACAAGAGGAAAAGGGTGGAGGAAATAAAAAAGGTAAAAAAGGTGCTGAAAAAATAGCAGCTCATCGTTTGAGTACAATTGATAAACTTCAAGACTTAGGCCTTCACGATGCGACGGCGCGCCGCGCAAAACAAATTTATTTTAAATTTGCAGAGGCTCTTTTTAAGAAAGGAGGTAGAATGAGTTTCCGCAATCAGCAGTTCAATAGATTTGATGTCCTTGCAAGGAATTTTGAAGGCGGTATGGACAATAATCTCGGTGGGCAATTCGGATATATGTATGGCAGAGCAAAGATTTGGAAGAAAAAGTTGATAAATCAAGGTGCGGACCTGAGTGGTAACAAAGGGGCGATAATCTTGAAAGATGGCAGAGGTGGTGGCAATACGGTTGACGATGCGCTTTTGCGCATGGCCGCAATAGCCGCTCGCGCAGAATGGCATCCATATAATATGTCATGCGCCGCATCCAATATTGCATACGGAACATCATACGGAACTCCTGACCGTGGAGAAGGAATGATGGCCGGCAGATCATCTAGAAGGTCACCGTACCAATATAACTAAGTCGCGGGTAGTCTGGGGCGCGACGGCATGATTGATGCCACCTCAAGAATAAGTCACTCACTCTTTTTTACGTATGATCAGAGGTTCTTTTGTCATAGCGCACGCAGCCATAACATCACCCAGAAGTAAGTCAATACTCACCATGTAATATTTGGATTTTAGCGCAAGCTGAAATCGCGACTTTTGGCTTGTGGCTAATCTTTTTGGCATTTTAGACTTGACCAAAAATGGTGAGTAAATGGTATTATTTTCTTGTAAAAATAGCTTTATTCTTTAATCAAAACTACATGAAAAATTTAACAAAACTTTCCGACAAAGATCTACTCGCACTCTGCAGAGAGTATGGAGAAAAAGCTATACGTTTTCGACGGAGATTTATCGGGCTTTTGCCAGAAGTGAAAAAACGCAAACTTTTTGAGAAGAAAAAATGCAAATCAATATACGAATTCGCAGCAAAACATGGGGGCGTAAGTCGTGAACATGTCGATAGGGTTGTAAATTTGAGTGATCGTTTTATTGAAAAACCTCTACTGCATAGTTTGCTCGTAAATGGTGAAATAAGTTCAAATAAATTAACGAGAATAGCTTCAATAGTTGACTTGATAGACGAGGCTGATTTAGTGGAAGCTGTGATGAAACTCGCTTGTAGAACAGTTGAAACATATGTTCGGGATGTGAAAAATAAGTTTGGAGTTACGGAGGTTTCAGATAAAAATAGTTTTGATTTTGGTGATAGTACTTCTGATTTTGATGGAAAAAGTTCAAGGATGAGAATTGAAAATGGCTTATTTGAGCCGTCAAATGACCTTAAATCTGTGCACGTGCACAAATCTTGCGTAGAAGATAATGCTGCAATAAGTCAAATCGAGATAGGATTTAATGTGGGTGAGTGTCATGAAAAAGAGGCATTGCCTATCAAGAAACTCCAGCTAAAACTTTCGGAAGAAACACTTGAGAATCTGCTCGAGCTGCAAGAGAAAGGTATAAGCGTCGATAAATTATTTAGAGAGTTTTTACAAAAACGCGAAGAGGAGTTGGTGGAGAATAAAGCGAAAGTGGCTATAAAAGAGAAAGCCAAAGAGGCGAAAAGAATTGAGGATGGAAAGGCTGTCAGTCGACGATTATCTGTAGGGGTGAAGAAGGTGTTGGAAGCGGAATTTGGGGATCGATGTTCGGTCAGTGGTTGTGCGAGGAAGTCAGTGCATATTCATCACAAGGTGCCGTTTTCGATTTCTGGAAGTCATGACCCACGTTTGCTCGCTCCACTGTGTCGCGAGCACCATGACATTGCTCACTCTGTGAACGTGAAATATTTGGAAAAAAAGCTATTTGCGAAGTAGGCGTTTTGCGATGTGAAACATTTTATAAGGAAGTGGCTTCAGCACGAGGTCGAGTGGCTCATTAAACTTGTGTAATTGTCCGCCGAACTTTTGCTTAAATTCACTTACTCCATACAGAGGGTCAGCTTTGTTGAATTCCACAGATTTCGCATCCATACCTTGATTCAAAGTTTCATCGATACTTTTTTGATGTTGTGTTTTTGGCTCCGCAACACCCATAAAATCATATAGCTTTTTGCCGGCCTCTTTTGCCTCCTTGATCGCATGCCATTGTAATAAATACGGAGCCATGGTGTTGCGGTGCTCATTTGATGACGCGCCGTAGTAATAAATAGCCTCGGTCTCTCCGTACAATACGATTATGCCTGCAATTATTTGATCATCGAGTTTTGCTATGTACAGGCGCGCATCAGACCCCAGTGAAGTTAGCAGCCCTTTATAATATTGTTTTTCATGAATTCCAAATTCATCCCGTTCACCGGTCTCTTTTAGAATTGAATAAAACGCATCCAATGCGGCATTGAAATTTTTTGAATCATCATCGCCATCAAAAACTTCAATTTGTACGTCATTTTTCCTGGCGATATTTATATTGTACCTACCCTTCCTTTTCATTTCGGTGAGTAGCTTTTCCTCACCCCGCATTAGGTCGAGTTTGATTGTGTATTTAGGAAGGTACGGTTTTTTGACAGGAATTATTTGAAAATTGGAAGCGGTCCCTCCTGAAATCAAGTCTTCAACAGTCCCGCCATAACCCTCGAGCCTTATATGCATACAGTTCATTTCTTTAGCAGTCTCTATTAGTTTTTGAAAATCAGACTTGGTGAATGCGGAAAGATCAACACCCATGCCAAGTAGTCGGTAGTAACCAAATGATAGTGGAAATTTGATAAATAAAGCCGTCTTGCCGGAACTTAAGTTGTGCAAGTAGGTATCTCTGCCAACGGCTGTTTGGAAGGCGTTCCAGGCCTCGCCCTGTGTAATTGTAAAAATTGAGTGTTTCACGAGGAATAATATAGCAAAAAGAAAACAAAAAAGGAGCCCTATTTAGGGCTCCTTTTGAAATTTAGATTTAAACTTAGAATCTAGGACGTGATTCGAAGCTGGAAGTCATTGATTCAGATTGTCCACTTGGTTGAGTTGGGACAGCGGTTTGTTGAGATACCGGCTGAGATACCGGACGTACGCCACCCATCTTCTTGCGAAGGAAGGCTGGAACATCAAGCTCGTTTTCAGAAGTATTATTCATGTGGCCACCCATAGAAGAGCTTGCCGCAGACACGCCGGAGAAGAAATCATCAGAACGATGAGTGCTCTCATCAAATCCTGTAGCAACAACTGTAACCTTGATTTCACCTGTGTAGTTTTCATTGATAACCGCACCGAAGATGATATTTGCATCAGGGTCAGCGGCAGAAGTGATAACTTTCGCAGCCTCGTCAACTTCGAACATAGATAAGTCATTTCCACCTGTAATATTAAATAGAACTCCCTTAGCTCCAACGATATCAAGTTCAAGAAGCGGGCTGTCGATAGCAGCGCGGGCAGCTTCAGCCGCACGATTTTCACCACTTCCGTATCCGATTCCCATTAGGGCTGAACCTGCATTTGCCATTACTGAACGAACATCGGCAAAATCCACATTTATCATACCGTGAACTGTAATCAGGTCAGCGATACCTTGAACACCTTGGCGAAGTACATCGTCCACAACTGTGAACGCATCTTGCAATGGAGTTTTCTTATCAACAAGTGACAAAATTCTGTCATTTGGAATAACGATCAATGTATCTACTTTGTCTTTTAGAGTTGCAAGACCTTCCTCAGCTTGTTTTAGACGGCGCGCCCCTTCAAAAGAGAAAGGTTTTGTAACGACACCGACAGTAAGGATACCAAGTTCTCTTGCGATTTCCGCAACGATTGGCGCGCCTCCCGTACCGGTACCACCACCAAGTCCACAAGTAATGAAAACCATATCGGCTCCATCAAGTGCATTCTTGATTTCTTCAGAAGATTCTTCAGCCGCACGCTTACCGATATCAGGTAAGGACCCGGCACCAAGGCCACGAGTAGTTCCTTTACCGATATTGATTTTAGATGGAGCTTCGGAGTGATAAAGAGCTTGAGCATCAGTATTAATAGTGATGAACTCAATACCATTTACGTTTGCTTTCACCATCCTGTTTACGGCATTTCCACCACCACCACCAACACCAATAACTTTGATGTTCGCAACAGGGCTTAAATCAGGAGTAACTTCTAGGTTTTTTCTTTTTGTGTTTGCAAACAAATTTTTGAGTGCATCGTCTGTCATAGTCGTAAAGTTAGTTAGTATGAATTATGTATTGAGTATTTATAATATGTAGCCGTCTATATCCCATTAGCCCCATTATCGACGTCTGTTCGGCGGCCTATCGACGTCTGTCCGGAGAAGTCTATGGAAGTAAGCTTTTCACCCACTCCTTCATAGAAGCGAGAGGTTTGCTTAGATTAAGTCTTCGGAAATCAAAACCGTAGCTTCGACCTTCGAAACGAGAACCCCAAAGTACAAGGCCGATTGCTGTTGAGTACGCAGGATCATCGATTTTATCGACTACTCCTTCATAATTTTGTGGGAATCCAAGTTGAACCGGTAGGCCGAGAATTTCACGAGCAAGATCCACTACCCCCGGCATTTTGATAGCGGCACCGGTAAGCACCACTCCGGCAGGAAGCATTCCATCTCGTCCGATTTCTCGTAGTTGTCTTTTTACTAAGTGGAAAATTTCAAAGTATCTGGCGTAAATTATCTCCGCCATGATTTTCTTTGAAACAGTCAACGTATCAATCTTTGAAATAAGTGACAGGTCTATAGTTTCACGATCACTTACATCGTCAGGTACACAAGTACCATATTCAATTTTAATTTTTTCAGCAGTATCTATAGATGTACGAAGTCCGATCGCTATATCGTTTGTAACATTCTCTCCACCAACACCAATACATCCGGTCCATAGAGTTGTACCTTCTTCAAATACAGCGATAGAAGTACCTCCGGATCCGATGTCCAGTACGGCGACCCCAAGTTCTTTTTGTCTTTTTGAAAGAACCGCCTCAGCTGTAGCGAGACAAGTTGGGATAATATCATCGATATCGATACCGGCTTGATGTACACATTTCTCAATATTTTTAACATTTGGAACGAGTCCGGTTACTATATGAGCCTCTACTTCAAGTCGGATACCGGTCATACCAACAGGGTATTTGATACCAACCTGTTCGTCGACGGTAAATGATTTCGGAATAATACGTAAAATTCTTCTATTCGATGGAATCGAAACGGCCTGAGCCGCCTCAAGTACACGATCGATATCATCTTCTGTAATTTCGTTACCTGCATGAGACACGGCGATAACACCTTTTGAATCAAATGATTCAAGGTGAGTCCCTCCAATACCTAAGAATACATGGTTAATAGGTTCTCCTGCCATTCGCTCAGCATCTTCAAGTGAAGAAGCGATTGAATTTATAGTTTCTTCAACGTCAATTACAGAACCCCTTCTAAGTCCTTGAGATGGGGCAATACCAACACCAATAATGTGAGGGATCGCTCCTTTATCATCTTGAGTCGCTATGACTGTTCTGATCTTCGAGCTACCAACATCAAGTCCGGCGATTACACGGGGCTTTGCCATATTAAATGAAGTTTAAAAATATAGGTGAAATCAAATAGGTGAAAATGAAATCGCCAGCACTATAATCAAACAAAAATCAAAAATCAACATGAAATGGCTTAAGCAAAACAAAAATTTGGGGTTCGTACAAAATAGTTACTCAGATTTTATCCAGTAAAGAACCCACTATTTGGCACATTTGAGGTTGATACAAAAATTGGCTCAACCAAGCGCAAAAAAAGCCTACAAATTTAGTGTTCATAGGGCGGCGTGTTGTATAAAAAATGTGTACAAGGGCATAACCCATAGATTAATCTTTCTTGGAATATAATCCAAATAATTCTACTCCACCCCGATGTACTTCAAACAAAGGATCTCCTAAAAGGAAACTTTATGAAAGTATAGTGGGATAGATCATTTGCAGGTGTGTTTTTAGCCGCTTTTTTACGATTTCTCGCAGCATTACTCTGCAATATTTCATATATATATGGCTATAGCCTCACTTAAAAGTAAGTCAATACTCACCATGTAATATTTGGGTTTTTGTGCAAGTTAAAGTCGTGACTTTTGGCTTATGAGCTCGGTTTTCAGCTGGTTTCCGGTGCGTGACTTTGTTATCATTCTATCTCAAAGTAAAAGGACAAATTCTTTCATCAAACATCATTATTTTTTAATCAAAAAACCATGCAAAATACAACTTCGAACAAGACAACGATCACCAGCAATGTTGAACATTTCTCGGATAAAAAACTACTTTATCTTTGCAAGGAATACGGTGATCAAACTCTGCTTTGGCGACGAAAGTTCATCGGACTTTTACCTGAAGTGAATCGACGTATGCTTTATGAACGCAAAGGATTTCCTTCAATTCTTGAATTTGGTAAACGCATGGCGGGTCTGAGCGAGGCTCAAATCCGCCTCGCTATCAACCTCGAAAAACGCTTTGAAGATAAGCCGATTTTGAAATCGATGCTCGTAGCTGGAGAGGTAAGCATCAATAAACTGGCTAGAGTTGTATCACTCGCAAGTTCAGAAAATGAAGAATTTTTGGCACAGAGCGTAAAGGTTTTGTCGAAGTCTTCACTTGAAGTTTTTGTAAGGGATATACGACTTGCAAGAAATAACGACATTGAAAATAGCTCGACCTTACAAAGTCAAAACGGCTTATTTGAGCCGCAAATCGAACCAAAAAGTCTGCCCGGGCATGCCGAAGTGAAACGGAGGCACTTGTTCGGAAAGGTTGAAAATGGCACTTGGTTGAAGTTTAAGTTAAATGATGATGTAATCGAAAAACTCAATGAACTAAATTCTAAAAACTTAGATGTGAACAAGATTTTACTAGAAATGTTTGAGAAAAGAGAAAATAAATTGTCGGAGAATAAGGGGAGAGAAAGCGAAAAAACACTTGCAAAAGAAGAAAAAAGAAAGGCGGATGGCAAGGCTCCATCGAAATATATGAGCGTCGGAATCAAAGAGGTGCTGACAGCGGAATTTGGAGACCGATGCTCGGTGTCGGGTTGCGCAAGAAAGTCACTACATATTCATCATACAGTGCCGTTTTCGATCTCTGGTAGCAATGATCCGAATCTACTTGCCCCACTTTGTCGCGAGCACCATGACATCGTCCACTCAGTGAATATGAAATATTTGGAGAAAAAGTTGAGGTAAAAATAAGTTGGAAAATACTGGAAGAAAACATGTAGAAATTTTCAGTTGATCCCTACCCTTTCGTCACCCAAATAGTACATCGATTCTCAACGTGCATAGTTTTATATTTTATGCGATCCTTTCGAAGAGCTTCAGTTATAGATGAGTATTCCGACATGCCGTCAATGTCTCCATGTTGGTAGGTGAATTTTGGTACGTAGCCACTTGCCTTGAGGTCTATTTCAACTGCCGATAAGTTGGTTGGGAAATTTGAAGTATTTGAGTTCATAAGGTGTGTTAATTTAAAGAAAAACTTACGTGAAGTTAAAATAAGCTCGGTTGCATTTGATCCGAGAGCTGTTCCTGCGCCATCTCTGAAAAAGTTTTGATACCTTCGAGCTTTTTGCGAAGAGTTCCACCGAAGCTCATTTTATCGAATAGTTCCAAAACTTTTGCCTTATCAAATTCATGGGTTTCGCAAATATTAAGATCGAAATCTATATCCATGTGGCGGTCCACGGTCGCAAGCTTTTTACTCAAAAATGCCATATCACGATCAGCTGCTAATTTGTCATGCACGGAGCCGGTTATTTTATCCAGATTTTCATATATATTTTCAATAGTTCCATATTCGGTTAGGAGCTTGATTGCTGTTTTTTCACCGATCCCGTGGACGCCTGGAATGTTGTCGCTGGTGTCTCCGCGGAGGCCTTTGTAATCCGGCACCTGAGCCGGTGTTATACCCCATTTTTCATGTACGGAATCAATATTATAAACCTTGGCCTCCGCACCTCCATTTTGAGGAGCGATTACGCGAGTATGTTCATCTACAAGTTGTAGCAAATCCATGTCGCCGGTGAGGATCATAGACATGACCCCCCTATCCGCCATTCGATGCGTCAAAGTTCCTATAAGATCATCCGCTTCAAAACCTTGCCTTTCAAAAACAGGTACATTAAAAGCTTTTATCATTTCTTTGCACCAAGGGATTTGCTCGTAAAGTGAATCTGGAGCTTTTTCCCTTTGAGCTTTGTATTCTGAGTATTCCTCCTTTCGAAAAGTTGGCCCTTCAAGATCAAATGCGATAGCCGTGTATTCAGGTTTTTCATTGAGTAACGCAGTCAAAAGCATGCTAGTAAAGCCATATACGGCATTGGTTGGCATCCCCTCCTTGTTCAACATTTCGTATCTTATAGCGTAAAACGACCTAAAAATTAACGCCATACCATCTATTATCAGAAATTTCCTCATTATTTTTGCTAAAAAATACTAAATACTACCGTAGAACAAAACTACCCTCAGTGTAAAGAAACATTCCCATTTTTGGAATAGTAATTTTTATCTAAAACTGCTATAATTACCTAATATAAAATGATCAATTATGAATGTAGCGGTTATAAAATCAAAAGATTGTGCGAAAGGGGGTGAATTTTATTTATCGCAAGATGCCCCACTACTCGTTATAATAGTTAACGATGTGCAATCTCAAAAAGAGGTTAAAAAATTAACCGTTGGATTAAAAGGATTACCTCTTAATTTTAGAATCATTCTTATTGATGATACGAAGGCGAGAGTACCTGACCTGAAAAATTCTTATCACGTGAGCAAAAAAGAAGCTGAAAAGTTTTTTACATTTGCACATATGGTGCTTTTTTCATCAAAAAAGCCATCAAAGATGCTTGTAAAAGCGGCCATAAGTAATGGTGCCGTACCAATCGTATGTGGAGAAGTGGATTATTTGAAAAATTACACAGGCCCAACTGAGGCAGGGAATAGTTTTAAATTTTCAGAAATGAATTCATGGGGAATGTATGCGGCAGTCGTTCGAGCCCTCGAAAATTTCGGATTCCCATATGATTGGAAAAACATTATAAAATCAGCCAAGGATATTTTGTAGATCCACGAAGTCAGATCTTTAGTCTAACGAGTTATTTGAGCTGGAGTCGTTGGAGATACCTTTTATAGTTTCAACTATATCGGTGAAATTGATGTACTTGATAACGTTAAGCCCCATAGCCTTACCAACGATACTTACGATAAACACTGACAATATAGTGATAATCAATCCAATAATCGAGTATCTTATAGTACCAACCGCCTGTTTAATCTTCCCCTCATCTCCACCTGAAAGTATAAAAGAGAGACCTCCAAAAAAGATAAAGGCCACGCAAAGAAGACCTGCTATCAATATTGCGTAGGCAATAAGCTTATTGATAATTTCTATCGTATCATACTGTTGAGCGGCTTCTACGATACTCCCCCCTGCAAGAATAGTATTAAATAACATGGTTGGTTTATTATAAATTAGATCAATTCGAATTTTACATGAAAAGGAGTCTAAAGCAAAACTTTACACTTCTTCCGGCTCGACAACCTTTAGATTAACTCTACTATTTTCTTTTGCACCAATCACTCGAAGTAGTACACGTAGGGCATCTACAGTTTGACCATTTTTACCGATCAATTTACCCATATCATCCTTTGCGACGCTTACGGTTATGAATACACCAAGTTCGTCGACTTTTCTTTTGACTGTGACATGAGAAGCGTCATCAACTAATTGTTTTACTACAAATTCGACGAAATCCTTATCCTTACCTTCGTCTCCGCCAACGGTTGACGAAGCGACCGGCTTTACGCTCGTAGTAGTATCATCATCATCGCCGGTAGAAGATCCGCCAACCATAGCAAAATCATCAGTTATATCGTCAGCAAATAGTTCATCATCCATAGTAGAAAGTTTAAAAAGTAATTTTTAAAGCCAAGTAGTAGGCCTTAGGAATAGTTTATTCAGTAGTCTCCGGAGTCTTTGCTTCTTCAGCAGGAGCTTCTTCGGCCACTGGGACAGCTTCTTCAACTTCAACTGGGGCATCTTCAACCACTGGGGCAGCTTCTTCAGCTTTGGCTGGAGCGGCAGCCGGGGCTTTTGGCTCAGGCTGCCCCTTCTTACTTTTTCTAACTCGACTACGAACAACTATAAACTTCTCCATATCGGAAACGCCGTTTCTTTTTAGTAAAGAAGCGAGAGTATCACTTGGTTGAGCACCTTTAGCTATCCAATAATTAATTCTTTCAATATCAAATTTAAGTTCTTTTGGTATTACAATTGAGTTGTATGAACCTACCTTTTCAAGGAATTTACCTTTTACGGCATTAGCCTTTTCAGCAACCACTAGATCATATGTTGCCTGTTTCTTGCGTCCTGTACGTCTGAGTCTTATTACTAGCACGGATTCTTAAGTTAAATATATAGATGAAAAATGCTGATGTATTCTAGTGACGAAGGTACACTTAGTCAAGCGAAATTGGGCCAATAACGGCTTTAACTTCGGTAACATAGTTTTTTGACAGCATTTTATTTAATTCGTTCAAAAAATCTACCTTTACGATATTGAATCGCGTAAGGGCACTTGATCCTCCAAAATTTATTGTAAGTAAGCCATTTTGGAAGCTTACCACTCGCCCCCCCCCCTCTGGGAAAGTGTTGAGTAAGACCTTCCTGGCGTTGTGACAAATAACACCTGATGAGATAGCTTCCCCCATACCTTGGCTTCGGGCGATTCTTTCAAATTCTTCTTGAAAATTAATTAGGTTCATTTGTTTTTTTATAAGCATTCAATGTTTCGCAAGCCATTTTTTCCCACGAGAAATCTTTTAGTCTTTCTTTACCTTTTTGGATTAAATAGTCGCGGAGGCCGTCATTACGCAGGAGCTCGGTGAACTTATCAGCCATTTCGTCTAAATTTTTTGGGTCAAAGTACGCCGCGGCCTCCCCACAAATATCCGGAAGGCATGATTTATTAGATGCGCATACCGGAGTGCCACAGGCGAATGCTTCAAGTGCCGGCAGTCCAAAGCCTTCATAAAAAGATGGGTATGCATATATCGAGGCTCCATTATATAGTCCTATTAAGTCCGACTCCTCTACAAGCCCAACTAATTTCACATTGTCAGCTAGCCCCAATTTATCGATAGTCATCCTCACCTCCGGATAATGAGGGTTTTCTTTTCCGGTAATCACCAAATATCCATCAAATTTTGAATCATTTAATAGTTTCGCAAATCCGCCGATAAGCCCAATGACATTTTTATGATCTCGATGAACGCCAGTATATAGGATATATTCTTTATCTATTTCAAATTTTTCAACGACTTTACCAACCTCCTCCATAGGCAGCGCCCTAAATTCATTACCAACCGCCTCATGTATCATTACAGTTTTCCCACGTGTAAAATTATACAATCTATGAAGGTCGAGTTCTGTGTTTTTTGATACAGCTATTATCTTCTTTGCCCTCCTCAGAATACTTTTTAGAACAATATGGTATGCGGTTCTATGATACCATTTTGTGAATTTTTTCCCAGGGAAAAAAGAGAGAGTCAAATCATGAATCGTCACGATACAAGGCTTTCTATACAAAATCGGAGCATTGAAATGAGTGAAATGCATAAGGTCCAATTTCTCTTTTTTCAGAGCTTTAGCAAATGAGAGTTGTTCTTTTAACGAATAATGTGGAGCATCTACTTTTACAGCCTTGAAGGCTTGCTTTCCTTCCGTGCGATTTCTCCCATTTTCAAGCAACTGCCTTTTGGACTCTTTGAACTCGCTGTATTCAGGTTCATTCAAGAAAAACACATAATCATTCTCATGATCAATCTTAATCAAGTTCTCGATAAGTTCGTAGCAGTACCGTCCAATACCGGTAAACTGCGAAGAGTACATCCGAAGATCAATTCCAATTTTCATAAGCACAAAGTTAGCGCGCGCACATTAGCATATTTTTTAGAAATACTAATAGTTATTATTGTTTGGCGGTGTGAAATTATATTTATCCTCAATCTCGATAGGCCTCCCAAATTCATCCGTTTCCTTATTTACAAGGAAG
This sequence comes from Candidatus Peregrinibacteria bacterium, assembly GCA_030700255.1. NCBI lineage: Bacteria > Candidatus Peregrinibacteriota > Candidatus Peregrinibacteria bacterium. The sequence continues at coordinate 19,217 of JAUYJN010000044.1, forward strand.
GGAGGGTAATGATTATAGAGATCAAACTCGCCGTTTGTGTATGCTATTTCTTCGCTGAGCCACATGCGATTTTCGGTTTCCGTCATCATATCAATTCGTAATTGTTTTAGCAGAGCCCTCCTTATATATGTCGAATAACACATTCTTTTGGCTATCGTTACATCGGTCAGCGTTTTATACAGCTCTTTGTCTATTCGGAAAGATACGATTTTCACAGGTGGGTTGTAGTACATTTGGGCTTGATTAGGAGGTATTATTATCTAGAAGGCGCCGGGCGTTCATATACTTTTTCCCAATATTACATTGTATGACATTGTAATATTGACTTGAAAGGGGTCGCGACCCACCTACTCGATAAAACACATATACCAAACAAACTTAAAATTTCTTTAAAATACTAATTAAAAAAACTCTAAAAACCTGTATATTCAAATTAGTAAAAGAAATGAATTATGAGAAATCGAGACAGTGCATTTATGGCATTAATAATAGCGATGATGATCGGCGCTTTTATTATTATGTTTACCGAGGTTGAAGTGCCAAAACTGATTAAGGCGAATTTATTTAATGGCGGGGGTCAAAAAGTTCAAGTAAAAGAGGGGGTCTCAATTCTTGCATTCGGAGACGTATCTTTTGATAGGTATATTCGAAAAAGAATTGGGGAGGAAGGCAAGGACGCAGTCCTTGCCGGTATGGAACCGATCCGCTATATTCTCAATAATGCAGATATTGTATTTGTAAATCTCGAAGGGCCTGTTACGGAAAATCGCATAACTACAGGCAAAGAAATTGCATTTCAATTCGATCCGGATTCGCTCGAAATTTTAAAGAATTTCTCAGTGGACATTGCGTCTACCGCAAACAATCACGCTTATGATATGGGCAAAAATGCCGTAGAAGATACTCGCAAATTTCTTGCAGATTATGGGATAATTTCAGTTGGGGACGCAAAGGGTACAAATGAAAAATCTTCTTATGAAACAATCATTAATGGTAAAAAAGTTGCTTTTGCCGCCTTTAACCATACGGATTACAGGTTGGATTTTGACTCGGCGGCGATACTCATCTCAGAATTAAAAGCTCGCAACGATATTGTAATAGTGAGTATTCATTGGGGGCGAGAGTATTTCATCGTACCAAGTGATTTCCAGAGAGATATGGCTCGCAAATTTGTTGAATCCGGCGCCGACGTAATTATTGGGCACCACCCGCATGTGATAGAAGGCATGGAATTTATAGATGGCAAACCGGTTTTTTATTCGCTTGGAAATTTCGTTTTCGACCAGTGGTTCATGGACGAAACACAGGAAGGCCTCGGCATCGAGCTTATATTTAGCGACGCCTCCACCAAAATCCACTTACTCCCATTCAAAATCGACAAAGGCTTCCCATACATCCCAACCGACGAAGAGTCACAAGCAATCCTAAACAAATTCTACAGCTACAGTTTCAGCACAAACCCTGAAATCAACGACCACTTAGATCTATTCCAAAATATTTCTCCAAAATAATTCATGCACGCGAAACTGGCGGAACGGACGGGACTCGAACCCGCGACCTCCTCCGTGACAGGGAGGCGTTCTAACCAACTGAACTACCGCTCCGCGTTGCTTTTAACGAATATCCAGTGCAAATTATTTTGACTTGTACTAAATCCCACTAAAAGCGCGCTCAAATATAGACAAGGGGGCGTATAAACGCAAGCTTTTTTCATAGAATTTTAAGAAATATTATCTTAAACAAATTTGCTAAAATGTAAGTCTTTTGTCATTATGTCGAAGTTCACATTTTAAAAAATAAAAAAATGCTAAAAATTAATGAAGATAAATGGCTGGATATAAAAAATGATTTTCTTGAATCGGTAGATTATGATTTGGAGGAAGAGGAAATATATAGATTTGATGAGCAGTCTGGTTCAGAGGTCCCAAATGGTCATAGGGAAACATACTCTTTTGAAAAAGCAGGGATGGAAATTCGTATGCAAGTAGACATCGTGCCAAAGGTTGAAAGGAGTGAGGCTATAGGCAAAGGTGGGGCTCTTAAGGTAAAGTATGATGAGATCGAAGGTGAAAGTATGTACAAGATTACTATCAAGATAAAAGATCAGCATGGAGACTGGGTTGATAGCTCGGCATTTGAAGAGGGGTTTTCGTAGGCTCTTTGGCAAATCAAAAAAAACTAAAATAAAAAAATGCAGGCACTTACGAATGTACAACCGGGGCAATTTATTCATATATTCATAATATATTCTGTATGTGCGGCTTTGCCGATAGCGGCATGGCTTAAGTATTTCTTCCTTGTTAGATATAAAAAAATTAAGAGTTGCAACCTCAAGATAAGAGAGGTGATGACATTATTTGGAATGATTTGTTTGAGTTACCTTACTGTTCATCTGATTTTTTACTCATATGAAACTTTTAGCGCCATGCCGCAAAAGATATTTCTTTTGAGTGTATTTCTAGCTCTCATACCGGCGATTATATGGATGTATGTTGTGTATACAAAAAGGATAAATGGAGTTAGATCCAAGAAAAAAAAGAAATACGAATTGATATTGGTGATAGCCATGTTTTTCCTTGGCATACTTACGGTTCCGCTTTTGAATCTTTATAACAACTATGTCGTTGACACTCCAAAGTTGGATTATTATGTGATGCTTGAGGAGGCTATAGTAAAGCCGGAGTATGACTTGATAAGTGCGCTTAGTCCGAACGACCCTGGGTTTGAAGCTCAACTTTCATCATATCAAAAAGCCAAGAATATATATGATACTATTACTATAGTTATAGACGCCTGGTTGGAAGAAATAATCAAATTATCACTTTTATTGTTTTTTATACACGCAGTCAAACCTGTAAAAACAATTGGAGACGCTATTACCTTCTCGATCCTTGCAGGCCTTGGGTTCGCATTTATTGAAAATATATATTATTTCGTTCAAGTATATCTGGATAATGGTGGAGATAAGAAGGTGTTTTTTAGTGTAGTGATATTTAGGGCTATAGTGCTGAGTATAGGTCACATGACATTTTCCGGGATATTTGGATATTTCTATGGCTTATCCCGGTTTGGACTTCCTCTATACGAGGAGCGCAGGTGGGAGGGGACGAAATTCCCATTGGTGAGGTTATTTAGTAAAATATTCAGACTTCCAATGGCTCATGCTTATGCGGCCTTGCTGTTTACGGAAGGCATGTTGCTGGCTATGCTTACCCATGCTACATTCAATTCCTTCTTGGGATTCGGAGCGAGGGATTATGCAATATATTTGGTGATACTATCGGGGATTTATGTTTATTACCTTACCCAGAGAAAGGCGGGACATTTGGTCCTCGCGACATTTGGTCGAAAAAAATTATCTTTGATGGCACCAAAAGATGAAGATGTTGTACTTGAGCTAGCTGGCATGTGGATAAAAGAAGAGAAGTACAAAGAGGTTGAAGAGATGTGCCAGAGGCTTGAACAAAAAGATCCGGACAATGCGGTTGTAAAATTATTATATGCAAAAGCACACGACAAGCGTCGTGTGAAGCGAGCGAAGCTCGCCATGGCCTCGCTATTTTTCCAAGAAGACATCTTCGAAGAAGACGTTTCCATATTCCAAAAATGGAAACAAATTCGCGCAGAGCGCGAGGCCACTGCAAAAGGTGTCGACATGGGTATAGCCGAAGACCTCACTCCAACAAAGACTTTTGAAAAAAAACCATCAAGTACGCCGCCATCAATCTCTAAAAAGAAGAAAACTTAACTGTGTAAAAAGTCCTCATCCCCGTCTCCAAGTAGACCTGCGGCGGCATTGGCAAATACGCGTTGAAATTTACCGGTAGTCCTACCCCTCCCCCTCACAGTCCTACCTTTCGATCCATTGGCCGTAGAGCTATGCCCTCTCTTTGGCCACTTAACTTTTGCCATTTTAGTTGGAGGAATTATTTTGGCAGAAGTACCCTCTTCGGCCAAATCAAAACCCCATCCTTCAGGCAGTAATTGTCGTATAAGACTTATTTCTAAATCATTGAAAGAGAGGTTATATCTACTTATTTTAATTGATAATCCGTTTTCGCTTACCTCAACATAGAAAGTTCTCTCTCCTTCCAGTTGTGAATTGATTTCTTCATTCAAATCTTCTGCAAAAAGCTCTAAGTAACCGGTGAGATGCTCAGGCTTTTCCGTGCCATCGATTACCGATCCATTTGAACAAGTATACTTAGATACCCCACATTGGGCTGCTCCATTTTTGGATGAGGCGCGTTCGCACAGTACAGTTTCTACCCCATCCCTATTTCCTAGAAGAACTAAAGTTATTGCTTTTTCACAATCATCCCTTCTTGTGTCTTTACAGCTTTTAGCTTCGCAAATAACTAGGCCCGGAGCTTCGACCTGGCTTATAGTTGAAGTATCCATAGGGCCTGCTCCGAGCGATGTTTGATGGTGATGTATTTTTCCCATAATATATAGGGCAATTTATATATTTACTTTATTATTGCAAGGTTTTTTTGTATACTCGTGTGAGCTGAGACTACTAATATCAAATTTAAAAGTAGCCCCAGATAATTTATTATGTAATATAGGTTATGGATTTCCGAAGCTTACTCATACTGATGGTCGTTGTGTACTCGATAGGGAGGGTTTTCAAAACCCTTCACCTCCCGGTGCTTTTTGGGGAGCTTGTTGGAGGTATTATAGTTGGACCAGTACTGCTTGGGCTTGTTCATCCGGGAGATGAGGTTATCAAAGTGATAGCTGAATTAGGAATGTTTTTCCTCATGTTGCACTCTGGACTTGAAACGGATCCGAGAGATTTGATGAAATCTCTAAAAAGTTCAATGTTGGTTGCGATAGGTGGTGCGGTAGTAACTTTCATATTGGTATACTTTACCACTCGTTGGTTTGGATATGATGTTATAGCTTCAGTCTTTGTAGCGATGGGGTCATCAATTAGTGCTATAGCTCTTTGCGTGAGGCTCTTTAAAGATTACGACATTCAGAAGACGCCTGCTTTTAACATAGCGATGGGTGCAGCCATGGTTGGTGATATCCTTGCACTGATAATGTTTTCTGTAATCCTAGGCGTTGTAGAGATGAGGGAGGCTGGAGTGGTGGAGATATCAGAGCTAGTAAAGGTGGCATCCATATTAATATTCAAGGTAGTATTATTTTTTGCTGTAATCATGGTGGCGGGCTTCAAGTTGGCAAAACATCTTAATAAATTGATATACTCTGGATATCGCGGCTTTACAGTTACATTGATAATAGCATTGGTCATAGGTCTGCTTGCAGAGGCTATTGGACTACACATAATTATAGGAGCGTTTTTAGCAGGGCTATTTATTCGTGAAGAAATAATTGAAAAAGAGGCTTTCCATAAAATTGAAGATCGCATTTATGGGCTTGCATACTTCTTCTTTGGGCCAGTTTTCTTCACGTCACTTGCATTTAGTTTGGATTTTACCGTATTCAAGACCGATCCTTGGTATTTACTTGCCATAGTTGTAGTTTCAGTCATTGGCAAGTTGGTTGGAGCAGGGGTCGTCTCAAGAATGCTTAAGTTAAGTGTTTGGGATTCGGTAGCCGTTGGGGTCGCTATGAATAGTAGGGGGGCCGTTGAGCTAATAATCGCTTCAATAGGATTGAGCCTTGGCATTATCAATAGCACTATTTTTTCAACTTTAGTGATTATGGCGCTAGTAACAACGGTGCTTTCTATATTTATGATGAAACCAGTGGCAAAGAAGCTACTCAATGGGGATGTTCAAAAAAACTTACCATCAATAGAACGGTAAGTTATATACTAACTCAAGCGCGGTTGAGCGTTATTTTTTAGTATTCGAATTTTTAGCAATCTTTGCCTTCCAAACTGTGTAGCACCTCTTAAGTTTGCAGTATTTTTTCTTTGTAAGCTCTTTGATTTTTTCTTTTTGAACGTTGAATACACCCTGAGTTAATCCGGTCTCAGAACATTGCCATACAGCCCTTATACTTTTTCCTTTTGGCATTAGTCTTGCAGTTAATTGGTAGAAATGATAATTTTGCTTTTTAAAAGCAGAGGGATTCTAGGTAAAACGCTCATTAAATGCAAGTAAAAATAGATTAGTTCTACGAAAACAGGGTATTGACCCGTGTTATTCCTTGTGTTATAATAACTCGATACAAAATATTGTACGTATACAAGGTTCTTACATTTTATCATCCATATATATAATCATCATGGAAAAGAAACGTTTAATACAAGCTTTAGTCATCATTGGGTTGGTGGCTCTCAATGTAGGGACGTTTGGGGTTTTGAGTGGAAATTTCAAAGATGGGCAGAATGCTCAATTGAAAAGAGCGTGGATAAATGAAGATATACAGCCGGTAGCGGCTAGGTCTGCAAATATATATTCAATTGAATCTCTGCAAGCCTCAATGCAACTTGATAGTATGGAGCTATCCGTCGCCTGTGATCAGGTTTTTGATGAAACTACAGAATTCAAGGCGGAGTTTATCAATACAAGTATGCCAAAAAAATATGGTGAGCATGAATTTATTCGAATTCAGGCGGCGTTAAAAAATGTCGGGGAGACTAGTTGGTATGGGGCGGAACACCCATGTTCTGCGGAGTATAAGCTTATGCAGCTTGGTAATATGGATAAGCCTGAAGAGATGCATTTATTATGGAATGATTTTAATTTTGTAGATAATGATTGGTCTAATAGTGAATTTAAAAATCGAGTTGAACTTTCAGAAAAGGAGGTAAAGCCGGGCGAGGAAGGGAATTTTAGCTTTTGGATAGAAACTCCAATAACTAAAATAACGACAGATGTGGATATTATTAAAAATGAAGAAACCGGCGAAGAGGAAAAAGATGTAAAGATGTATAAATGGGCTTATGAAAAATATACATTTACTCCAATTATTGCTGGTAAATGGCTTTCAGAAGTTAAAATACCACTTACGCTTAAGGTTGGAGATTTACCACCAAAAGAAGCTGATAAGTTACGATTTATAGATGAGAAGTTGGATAATTTTAACCTTAAAGATTTCAATGGTGAGAAAAATGTGTACATAAGGCTTTCAGATCAAACCGGGTTTTTAAGATATGGAGATAAGGCGTTCCATTCATACAAGGTAAGTTCCGGATCTTGGGACAAAAAAACACCTACAGGTGATCATAAGGTAGCTAACAAGCAAGAATTGAGGGTTGGTGGAAAATCACCCTATTATAGGATGCCATACTGGCTTGGCTTGAGTATCAATGGCGCACCGTTTATTGGATATGGACTACATGAAGTACCGTACCTTGGAGCTTCGAGAGAGACTAGTCAATTTTACAAAAATGGTCTTAAGTACGACCTTGGTAAAAATGTAAGTCATGGATGTGTACGTTCAGGCGACAAAGACGCTCCATTCTTATTTGAATTTGGAGAGATTGGTATGTCGGTATATGTACGCAACAAAGATGATGAGAAAATGTTTGCAACGATAGATCCGCCAAAGGCATCTTAAAGAATTTTTGATAAAACTTTTGTAAAAATGCTAACCCATAGGTATATTGTGTGCCCGAATTAGTAGAGCACAAATATATGTCACAATTTACAGATGAAATTTTAGAAGGCTTGAATCCGGCTCAAAAAGAAGCCGTTACTCAAATAGAGGGGCCGCTGCTCGTGATAGCTGGGGCCGGCTCCGGTAAGACAAAAGTACTAACTCACAGAATCGCTTATCTTATAGAGCAAGGGATTCCGCCAAACAATATTTTGGCAGTTACATTTACAAACAAAGCGGCAAATGAGATGAAGGAGCGTGTTGAAACTTTGCTTGGCAGTAGATATGGGAATATTCAACCATTGATTGGTACATTTCATTCTGTGTGCATGAGATTTTTGCGTACACATATTCATCTACTTGGATACGAAAATTCTTTTGTAATTTATGATAAGGCGGACCAGGAGGTGCTGATGAAGCGAGTTGTAAGTGACCTTGATATAGACGCTAAATTGTACCCACCAAAAGCTATTCTTTCAAAAATTTCTCAGGCAAAAAATCAACTTATAAAACCCGATGAATTTGCGAGTAAGGCTCACAATCAATTCATGATGGCCGCAGGAGAGTGCTATAAGGAATATCAAAAAAGATTAAAGATGTCTCAGGCGCTTGATTTTGATGATATAATTATGAAGACGATAATTCTTTTTCAAAACCATCAAGATATACTTGGGATTTATCAAAATCTTTATCAGTACATTATGATCGACGAGTATCAGGATACAAATTATGCTCAGTATATTTTGATAAATATGCTTTCGAGCAAGTATAAGAACTTGATGGTGGTCGGCGATGCCGACCAATCCATTTATGGATTTCGCGGTGCCAACATGAGCAACATTTTGGATTTCCATAAACACTTCGAGGGGGCGAAAGTTGTAAAACTTGAAACTAATTATCGTTCAACTCAAAACATTTTAAATGTTGCGCACAATGTAATAGTGAAAAATCAAAATCGTCATGATAAAAAAATGGTAACCGACAGAGTCGAAGGTGAAAAGGTGGAAGTCATTGCTTCACAAAACTCAAGAGATGAAGCTTCTGAAATTGCTCAGCGCATTTCTACAATTAGGAGGGAGGACTTGCAAATAGCATGTAATGACTTCGCTATTTTATACAGAACAAATGCTCAATCTCGTATTATAGAAGAGGCTTTTATCAGGTATGCAATTCCATACAAAATCATAGGTGGCGTTAAATTTTATTCGAGAAAAGAAATCAAGGATATAGTCGCATATTTGAGAATCATCCAAAATCATCATGATACGGTAAGCCTACTTCGAATTATCAATGTGCCCGCAAGGAAGCTTGGTGCAAAAACAATTGAAGCTTTAAATTCTGCAGCGGCACAATTAGATATGTCATTATTTGATGCTATGTCGGCTTGCGATGGAATTTCAGAAATGCCTGCTGCAAAAAAAGAAACGATAAATAAATTTGTAAGTTTAATAACTCATCTCAAAGAAAAATCACATGAATACAATGTCGCAGGCCTACTCAAATATCTCTTAGTTGAAACAGGATACAAAGAATATTTATTGCAAAATTCCGAAGTAGTAATTGATAAGGATGAGCCGGGTGATGGTCAGACAAGGCTCGAAAATATTTATGAATTGATATCTGTAGCTTCGAAATACAATGAGCTCTCTCCGCAAATTTCCCTATCTACATTTCTTGAAGAAATATCCCTTATAGCAGATGTGGACAACTTGGACGAATCGGACGACGCGGTAGTTCTTATGACAATTCATTCGGCAAAAGGATTGGAGTTTCCGTATGTGTTTTTGACAGGGATGGAGGAAGGGCTATTTCCACATTTTAATAGTCTTACAAGCCCGGAAGAATTAGAAGAGGAGAGGCGACTTCTGTACGTTGCGATAACTAGAGCAAAGGATAAATTACATCTTTCATTTTCAAGAATGAGAATGTTTTATGGTGATACCAGGCAATGTATTCCCTCACAGTTCTTAAAGGACATCCCGGAAGAACTTTTGGATGGAGATGTAAATAAGCTCTGCGAAGGCCGTGCCGTAGAAACCGGCTATCTTGGAGGGGCGTATCAAGGGTACCAAGGTGGGATTACAAGTGGTAGAAAAGTTTCACCACTTACACAGAGGAGCATCAATGTGCCACATGAAGATGATGATGGAGACGCTGCGATACAGCTCTCTATAGGGGACAGGATAGCCCATAGGCTTTGGAAAGAAGGAAGGGTTGAAGATATAAAAGGTGGTATCGTTACGATAAAATTTAACGACATTTTAGTAGGTACCAAAAAGCTAGCTTTAAACATTGCCCCTATAACAAAGATAGGCTAGGCTACCGAGGAAACGAGGCGAATATTCAAATAAATAAATTGAAATTATGAATAGCAGAAGATTTAAAAAATACGCATGGTTGATGTTGATGTTCACAGCAGGGTATTTGGTTGCACTTCATTTCCATCCCGGAAGCATCGTACAGACGCGTATTATAGATTCGAATTCATCAGAGGCCGGAAGTCATACAGGATTGGCAAGGTCTGTCGATATGGAGCTTTTCTGGGACGTTTGGGGGGTAATAGATCAAGATTATGTTTACAAAGAGGAGTCAGATGACAAGGAGGATATGGTAAATGGTGCAATCAAGGGAATGTTAGAATCATTAGACGACCCTTATACTTTGTTTATGGATCCGGAAGAAACGGCTGCATTTGATCAAACATTAAGTGGTGAGCTGGAAGGCATAGGTGCTGAAGTAACAAAGAAAAATGGATTTATTACAATAGTCGCTCCTTTGAAAAATTCACCTGCAGATAAGGCCAAATTAATGCCTGGAGATATAATTGTAGAGATCGATGGCGAATCCACAGAACTTATGACGCTTGGCGAAGCTGTAAAATTAATACGCGGAGAAAGAGGGACAAAGGTAAAATTAGGTATTTCACGCAGAGGTTTGACGGAGTTGCTGGAAGCGGAGCTTGTCAGGGACACTGTCCATTTTGATTCTGTAACATGGGGGATGAAAGCAGGTCAAATTGCATATATGGAAGTTGTTCAGTTTGATGATAATACTTTGAGAAATTTTAATACGGCAATCAACGAACTTATATTGGAAAATCCAAAAGGACTTATCATAGACCTTCGTAACAATAGCGGTGGATACTTGGATGTTGCTGTAAATATGCTTAGCGAGCTTACCGGTGAAAAACAAAAAGCGGTTTTGATCAAAGGTAGAAATGAAATAAACAACAAGGTGATATATACAACCGGGCGTGCGCGCCTTGATGAAATACCTTTGATAGTGCTTATCAACGAAGGTTCAGCCTCAGCCTCTGAGATTGTTGCAGGAGCGGTACAGGATTGGGAGAGAGGAACTCTAATCGGCAAAAAGAGCTTTGGTAAAGGTTCTGTACAAGAGCTCCGTCCACTGGAAGGCGGCGCTACCCTCAGAATCACAATCGCAAAATGGAACACTCCACATGATCACAATATAAATAAAGAAGGCATATTTCCGGATGTAGAAGTTGAGCTAACTACAGAGGATCACAACAAAGACATAGACCCACAACTTGACTGCGCACTTGAATACTTCAAAAAAGGCAGCTGCTCTGAAAACTTATAGATAAGAGCAGTTGTGATTTCCCCGTTTTTTCTTCCAACGCCATCCGCGCATCCCTGGCAATTTTACCACCTGTTATTGCCGGAATTTTATTTGCTTCTACTCCTTTGGTTTTATCGGTCTCTGCAATCCTGCGAGTGGACAGCTCAGCCAGCGCCGTAAAGAGCAATTCTTCTTCACTCATATGATCGCGTAGGTTTTGCGTTTTAAGCCCTTTCAGATTTTTTTGTGCTTTCACCGTTAACTCGCTCCACTCTTGATGAATGATATTTGTAAGAATGGCAAATTCTTCACCCATTTTTACATCATTTTCCGCCCAATAATCAGTCAGCTTGTTTCGCGTTTCTTGTCCTGTCATTCTCTGCTGGATCCACATTTGCCACATCAGTTTCTCTCATTTTTCCATCCTGAGCCAATACTTTCAACTGGTCACACTTTGTGACCACTTCCCTTCCCTCATTTTTTAAACGATTTTTTAGAGTGGTCCAGTATGTCTTTGCTTTGCTGTAATCATTTTGTTCCGTGAGAGCGGCGACAATATCAATCACCGAAAAATACCAAGTTTCAGTTTTTTCATCATACGCTCGACGAATTTTAAAATTTTCAAAAATAGCAAGAGAATTATTATTTTTCATATAATTATTTAAAATAAGTATTAACGGGAATATAATCTTTGACATATGTAGGAACAGTCTTGCGAAATCCATTCAATCGCTTAAATTCCGCCATAGTAAAGCAATTTATTTATTTTTATTCGTGCTTTTGCTTCTTTAGAATTTGCCATAATTAATTTCATTAAATCATCAAGCGAAACGCCGAGGCTATTTCTTACGATGTCACAAAAAGTGAAAAATGGCGGAGAGTGAGGGGTTCGAACCCTCGCGGGGATTTACATCCCCCTACAGCTTTAGCAAAGCCGCCCCTTCAGCCACTTGGGTAACTCTCCGCGTGAAGTGCTTCTGGTCGCCTCTTTTCATGACCACTCAGAGCAAACGAGAGTATAGGTAAAAAAAATCTTAGGTGCAAGTCAGAGTGTTTACGCCTCCTCCACAGCGGCCTCACTATCTAATAAACTACCGAACAATTCTTTCAACGAATTAGCTGTACCTTGAATGGCCTCCTCGCAGCCAGTAACTGTATGAGGAATCACATCAAGTATCCTGTGAGTCAATTTTCCATCTTTAAGGAAATCCAAGGCATGTCTAATAGCATCTATTAGAGCGGTGGCATGTTTATCCCCTTGAAGAATCGTATTGATAGACTCTTGAGATACGCCACGCTCTAGTAATGGAGCTAACTCTTCAGAAGTTAAATTCTCCTTTGTAACATCGTTTGGTTGGCCATCCTTACCTCTTAAGTCAGATAGAACTATTGCAAAATCTTTTTCATTGAAAAACGCCATAATAATTTTTTTAATATATAAAACATATGTCATAAGCATGACAAGGGGGAGGGTAATATGTTTTACGCAAAAGTCAACCCTTTATCGGTTCTTGAAACAAATTGGGCAATCAAAAGTATGTTTGAGAGCATGTAGATGCTGAAATCTAAAAAATCCAAACGTACGAAAACAAATTTAATGAATTTTGATCATGTGGAAGTGTGCACGTGCACAGATTTTGTACGTTA
>JAUYJN010000045.1 GCA_030700255.1 Candidatus Peregrinibacteria bacterium
TAATCGATGATAAAATAAATTCGAAGGATGTTTCGAGGCTTGATTTTCAACTGAGTGAAAATGTTGTCCAAAAACTTAACGAACTTAACGCGAAAGGTTTTGATGTGAATGAAATTTTAGAAAAAATGCTTGATGAACGATATGAGCAGGTTAATGAGAGAGAGAATATGATAGCTGATGAAGTAGTGGCGGATGAACTGGCGAAAAAAGTTGATGGCAAAGAAGTCGGGAGAAATATTCCTGCGAAAGTGAAACGAGTTATCAGCGAGCGAGCCGGTACGAAATGCGAAGTGCGAGGATGTATGAGGGATGCAAAAAATACGCATCATACGATACGATTTGGGATTCAGAGCAGTCATGATCCGAGACATTTAGTGCGACTTTGCAAAGAACATCATGAACTTACCCATGTGCTGGATGAAAAATATTTGAAGAAAAGACAGATGGAGAAAATTATAAGCTGAAATACTTTTACGCAACAAATACACATGAAAATCAACTCACCATTACTTGTTGAAAATATGATTTTTTGCTATACTTAGGTGAAAATTAAAAGAAAAACATGGGAATTCAGTCAAACATACGGGGGTCGGAGTTAGAGCAAAATATAAGTCTTCCGGACCAGGTTCAAGATAGGCTTAGGGGTTTGAAGGATAAAATTGATGCTTTATCCGAAACATCTGAAAAAAATAAGTTAAATACTATGGCGGCAAATATGAGTGCGGCAACGCTTACGATGGTTATGGATCTTGCCGATGGAGACCCGGACAAAGAAGAGGCATTTGCAGCTATAAATGACATGATTAATAATACATTCGAATTAAGAGAGCTGGATAACATAGTTCATGCACCAAATTTCACAGAAGGAACAGTGAAACCATCGAAGATAAAAAGAGACGCTCGCAAGAGACGTTTTGAACTAATCATGCCTGGCGGTGGAGTTGACATCGCATTTACAAGACTTTTCAATATTTACAAAAAGTTAGACGATCGACTAAACGGCAAAGTTTAAAAAGGCGGATTTGACATATTATTTAATATTGGTATCATAATACGCAATATTTAAATTTTTATATGGGAAAAATATTCGCTTTTCCTAGAGCGATGGCCTCTGTTACGGGTTCTTCCGAATATGAGGCGGATTTTTGTGGTGATGGATCAACTGGAACAGGTACGTTTATGGCTTCCGGTATTCCTGATACACAAGATATTACAAGTGGTGGTGAGGCGTGGAGACGGCATCAGATAAAGGTTGGTACAGCTTTGATTGAGATGGATATGTGCATAAAGAATTCAAAGTTTCTTAGAGAAACATGGAAAAAAGCTTTATTAGGATCTTTTTGTTTTGTGCGTACCGGTATTATACCTAAAGAGGCTTTTATTAAAATTATCCAATTAGCGGAGGAATATTTAAGGATATTGGTAGTTGAAACCCTTCCTGACAACATAACTCCAGGTCAATTTATAGGATATTATATGACGAAATTCCTTATTGAGAGGCAGAGGGCGGAGATCGCAGCTGTTCAGCTTAGGATGGCGAAGGCTGATGAAGTATTCGCTGAAGAAGATAGGCCTCGGCGAGAATCAAAAGTCCAAAAAAGACGAGATAGTATCAAAATTGTAAAATAATTTATCCCCAGAAATATTTAGCGCTGTCGCCGAGTTCTTCTTCGATTCTTAGAAGTTGGTTGTATTTTGCGATTCTTTCAGAACGGCAGAGTGAGCCGGTTTTGATCTGGCCTGTTTCCATACCAACGACGAAGTCTGAGATTGTCGTATCTTCCGTCTCACCTGATCTGTGGCTTACGACTGCCGTCCATCCGGCTTCATGTGCCATTTCTATAGCTTCCATAGCTTCGGTGACTGTTCCTATTTGGTTTAATTTGATGAGAATTGAGTTGCAACTTTTTGCCTTGATAGCCCGTGCGAGTCGTTCAGTATTTGTCACAAGGAGATCATCCCCTACAAGCTGAATCTTGCTTCCGAGGCGCTCCTGCATTCGTGCGAATCCCTCCCAGTCGTCCTCGGCATGACTGTCTTCCAGAGAAATTATTGGGTATTTTTGTATAAGTTTTTCATAAATTTCAATCATTTCATCAGATGTTTTCTCACCTTCGCCACTTTTTTTAAGCATGTATTTACCGTTTTCATAAAACTCAGATGCGGCAACGTCCATGGCGATTGCGATATCTTTTCCGGGAACATATCCGGCAGCAGTAATCGCTTCAACTATTAGTTCAAGCGGCTCTTCATTTGATTTGCAGTTTGGTGCAAAACCACCTTCGTCCCCAACTGAAGTTGTGTAATTTTTACTTTTTAAAACTTTTTTTAGTGCGTGAAAAACTTCCGCTCCCGCTCGAAGTGCCTCCCTAAAGGTCGGCAGGCCAATTGGCACAATCATGAATTCTTGAAAATCCACATTCGAATCAGAATGACTTCCACCATTGATAACATTCATCATAGGTACAGGGAGTCGAGTTGGCTTATTTACGCCATTATTTTTCTCAGAAAAGTATTCAAAAAGAGAAACTTTCTTATGCATAGCCGCGACTCGTGCCGTAGCCATAGAAATTCCCAAAATTGCGTTGGCCCCGAGCCGCCCTTTGTTTGGCGTTCCATCGAGCTCAATCATCAATTTATCAAGTCCGATTTGATCGAACACGTCATATTCCATGACTGCTTCTTTCAATTCTCCATTCACGTTTCCTACTGCCTTTAAAACCCCTTTCCCACCATATCTGCCTTTGTCACCATCGCGTAATTCAACCGCTTCATGTATACCGGTAGATGCTCCGCTTGGAACTATGGCACGTGCCATTAAGTCTCCAGCAGTTACCTCTACTTCGACTGTCGGATTCCCGCGAGAATCAAGTACTTCCCTAGCATGTACATCTGTGATTTGCATTTTTGAGTTGGTTAAATTTTGCCTACCAAAAGATGCCAGATACAAAAGATATTCTCAAGTGTTTTTTTAATATAATTCGACATACCATTGTCAAATTTGGATGAGTATACTATTATCGCCCACGACTTAATTTTAAAAAACTTTTAATTAAAAAAACATGGATATTACGTATTATGGAGACACAAGTTTCCACTTAAAAGGGAAGAAGGTAGCAGTAGCACTTAATCCGAAAAAAGGTATGCCAAAGTTTGATCTTGCACTTTTTTCAAGTGATAAACATGAGGATGCTGAGGCAAATAGTTTCATTGATTGGCCGGGAGAATACGAAGTGCGTGAGGTGTTGGTTCATGGGCTAAGTGTAAGTTACGGAAATGATTCAACAATAATTTACAATTTTGAGCTTGATGATGTTAAAGTATTATACTTGCCAAATCTTGATCACGTTTTGGATGAGGCGATTTTGGAAAAACTAGGGGATGCGGATGTCGTTTTTCTTCCGGTTGGTAGTGCAGGGGTACTGGATGCGAAGACGGCTTCAAAAGTTTATGAAGAAGTTGATCCAAAAATAGTTATACCTATGCAGCACTCAGAGGGTGAATTTGGTCCGGTCGGAGATTTCTTAAAAGAAGTAGGTAAGGTTGGCTTAGAATTTGAACCGTCATTAAAAGTTGAAAAATCAAGTTTGCCGGTTGATTCAACAGAGTTCCATGTTTTGGAAAATCATGTGTAATATCAGTTTTGTATTTGTGGCATTTTAGAATTAATTAGAAATTTTTACATGGACGTAAAAAAAACAATCCTAATGGTGATCGATGGTTGGGGTGAGGCAGAGGCCTATGATGGGAATGCCATAACAAATGCGAATACTCCAGTTATGGACTCACTCAAGGAAAATTATCCTTGGACTACTCTTCATGCATGCGGAGAACATGTTGGTCTTCCAGAAGGTGGGCTTGGAGGTTCTGAAGTAGGGCATCTAACTATCGGAGCGGGGCGCAGAATTTATCAACCGATGGCAGAGATAAATAATTCTATAAAAGATGGCTCATTTTTTGAGCTCGAGCCTTTGAAAAATGCGATGCAGCATGTGAAAGCTACGGGTGGGAAACTTCATTTACTTGGAATGACATCTGACAAAGGGATTCATAGCGACCTTGCTCATATGTTCGCATTGATGGAAATGGCCAAGAAATATGAAATTGAAAAAGTATACATCCATGCAATTACAGATGGACGTGATGTGCCAGAAAAAAGTTCAAAAGGATTTATTCAGCAAATTTTAGATAAGATAGAAGAACTCGGAATTGGGAAAATCGCTACAATTATTGGGAGGTATTATGCGATGGATAGAGATAAGAATTGGGAGCGCACGCAAGTTGCATACGACATGATGACTCTTGGTAAAGGAACAAAAGAAACAGATCCAATGCAAGCAATCGATAATGCATACGCTCGTGGTGCAGATACAGACTACTACATAGATGCAATTGTTTTGGACGAAGACGGCCTTGTTAACGAAAAGGAAGATCTGATTTTCTTTAACTTCCGAACGGACAGAACGGCTCAGCTCACAAGCGCTTTTACTGAACCGGAGTTTAATTCATTCGAATATGAGAAAAAAGTCCGACCTTCATTTGTATGCTTCGGACCTTATTCAAAAATTTGCCCAGTGGTATTTGTTCCAGAAAATGTAAAAGATGGTCTCGGTGAGACGGTTTCAAAAGCAGGACTCAAGCAACTTCGTATCGGAGAAACTGAAAAATATGCTCATGTAACATTCTTCTTCAATGGTCAGAGAAAAGAACCATATGACGGTGAGGATAGCTCGCTTGTCCCTTCACCAAAGGTCGAGTCTTATGATGAAACTCCAGAAATGAATGCAGATGGTGTGACTAGAGAAGCTATAAAAGGAATGGAAAAAGGCTTCGAATTTATCCTTATGAATTATTCTAATGCCGATTTGGTTGGACATTCAGGGAGTTATTCTGCGGCACTAAAGGCAGTGGAATTTGTAGATGGTAAAGTCGGAGAAGTAATCACATCAGCAAAAGAACATGGATACCAAATTCTAATTACAGCCGATCATGGCAATGCAGACCACATGATCTACCCAGAAAATGGAGATCAGTGCCCATCTCACAGCTATTCACTCGTTCCGGCTATACTCGTCGGGGAAGAATTTGAAAATAAAGTCCCGTCCCGGGACGGGCAGCCAACACCAACTTCAGATGGTTTCCTAAAAGTCGAACCAGGAGTCGAAGGCCTCTCAAGTATCGCACCTACAATTCTAAAAATGATGGGGCTTAAAGTCCCAGAGGTTATGAATGGCAAGATGCTTTTTTAATTACAAGTAATTAAGGTCGGCAACGATGTAGGCTTCCTTCATTTGTGTTACGAGTTTTGCAGGGCAATCTATTACGGGGAGTTTGTCATCTTGGAAGTTTTCAAAAGCTTCGCGTTTATTTTCCCCGAAGAATAATAAAATTCCCATATCTGAGTTTTCGAGCATTTTTCTTGATGCGCTTATACGTTTGCTCGGCGCCTTCGGCGAATCATTCACAGCAATAAACCCATCGCTTTCATCATTTATAGAGGCATGATTTGGAAAAAGTGAGCCTATGTGCCCATCCTCACCTGCACTCAAAATTACGATATCAAAAGTCTGCACGTGCAGACTTTTCGGCTCATTTCTCGGCTCAAACAAGCCGTTTTGACTTTTTATCTTTTTAAATTCCTCATTATATTCAGTTACGCAATTTTCTTCATGAATTTCATCAAAGTGAAATGGATGTATATTTTCTTCTGGTAGTTTACCAGTCGCAACTAATTCCCTAAGAAATTTCTCGTAAATTCCTTTAAAATTACTTTCCTCGGAAGTGACAGGGACGCACCTTTCATCCACCATAAAAATATGAACTTTTGACCAATTTATATCTGCTTCAAAAAGTTTAGAATACACACCAGTAACAGAGTTACCACCAACCAAGCCAAGAACTACCGCATCCAAAGACTCAATTTGAGCAATAACTAAATCAGCAGCTTTTTTCTCAAGATCCTCTTTTTTACCTTTTAATATTTCCATGGCCGTAGTCTACACCAACATATTCTTATTTCGCAGTCTTTTTTGTAGGTACGCCAACCGTTTCGATTACAACTTTGTTTTCCTCTGACCAAAGTCGTTCATATAGCTCTTGTATAGCAGAATTAAATGCACGGTACATTATATGCATGGCGTCGCGGTCAATTTTTTTGCTAATTGGATTGAATACATAATCTAGATTGTACTCGATTTGTACGGCATAGAGTTTGGCATTTAATTTAAGTTCTTCACGGAGTTGTTTGGTCCAGATTATATTGTATCCGCCTTTGTAAATTGTATTCATATCAACTTCTACATGAAGTTTTTTTGAAATATGCTCTTTGAAAAAAGATAGATGTTTCATAGGAATCGAACAAAGTGAACTGCCTTCTTCCTGCCCTTCAGTGCCTTTGCCCAAATTTGAAATAATCACACTTGGCATGTATTTACCGGTTGCGCCTATCGGGTGGTCACCAGAGGTATTGTGTAAATCTACAAGTAGGATGACGCTATTATCTTCTTCTTCGAGTTTAAAAATAGAATCTATGATCTCATTGTGAAACGGCCACCAGTATTTTTCTAAATTAATTTTCTTTTCCTCTACAGTAAATTCAAAACCGTCTTTAAAAACTTTGCGTCCAAAAAAATCATGAGAATGAAATGCATCATGAATATTTGGTGCACGATTCAAGTCGCAAACTAGCCGGTGCACGCCTGCGGCGTGCTTAAAAGAAGCGCATGTAAAATCCGCTAAATCCCCCGTAAATGGGTCACTAAACTTAAAAATTTCGTATTCATTTAGTGCGAGTCTCTCCAAAATCTTCGGATCGCTTATCTGCGAACTCGCATGCGGTACTGTAATTATGATTGGGTACATCAAGTTTATTAGGTTGCGTGAAGGTAATAACGGATAAACAAGTCAAAGGTTACAGTAAACATCTATTATTATAACATAAAAAGCCCCACCCGTAAACTCAGCTATTGACTTTTTCTGCAAAAGTTTTAGTATTACAAACTAAATAACAAATTTATATGTCAAATCTTGCAGAGCATATGCAGGCGCGTGAAAGAGAGCTTGATGAATATCAGGCTATGGATTCGGCAAACGATGCTAATTATCAAGTGACAGTTACTGAATCAGTAGCGGCAAACGATGGTAATTATGGCAGATCAGAGGTGAAAACTTATGAACTTGCCCCATACATAGAAGAACAACGTGAAGTAATGGCCGCTTGTTTGGAAGCTACAAATGAAGTTCAAGCTGAAACGGGTAATTCTATATTAAATGATAGAGTAGAAGATTTAGGGCAAAGGGATGGTAAAAAAATAGGCGGAGTTTTTCATACCGGAACAAAAGAAACGAAATTCGACACATTGGTTGCGGACGCTGCAGTTCAATCTATGGCAGGTGTTGATCAGCTAAAACAAGTTGGACTTCATGAAAGTATTCATTGGCAGGCGCACACAAATGCAGAAAAAAGAGGTGAGCCAATGCTTCGAATCATAGATGAGAAATTTGAAGAGGCTATGTGTGAAACAGCTGTGTCACTCGTTACAGGAGAGATTTCAGCTTATGAAGAATATATGGGCATTTTACAAACGGTCGCAAAAAAAGTCGGTAAATCATCAGGCGCACTATCGCGCATGTACAGAGAGGGGCGTTTCACAGAACTTAATATGATGTATTTTGGTGGATATGACGAATAAGTTATTTTCACAATACGACCCACCATGGAATCCATGGTTCATGAGAAGAAATGAAATCTGGCTAGAGCTTAATTAAAGCTTCCAACTTGGTGCTCCCGACAGGAATCGAACCTATAATTACCCCTTAGGAGAGGGTCGTTATATCCATTTAACTACAGGAGCTACTCGACGCGCGATAGCTTGCGTTGAGAATAAAGGTGCGAAGCAAACCATCTTTTCCATTATAGCATATAGTTTTATTTTTTCTATAAAAAAACTATTGACAGTGTAGTTTTCCTCACCTATGATGGGTGCGTATCCTCACCGTGAGGCGTTGCTTACCAAGCTATTAAGTATCATTAACCACAACACTATGGAAGAGCTCACAAAAAAACAGAAGGCCGTACTGGACTATATAGAAGAATATCAGTATAGCTTCGGTAAGTCCCCTACGTTCAAAGAAATGCGTGAGAATTTTAATGTTTCGTCTGATAATAGTATTCTTAAGCATTTAAATGGTCTCAAGAAAAAGGGGTACCTTATGAAAGATCCAACTCCTCGTGGTATTAAGATGTTATCTTCTGTCCGTGAAACTATGGAGCAAGGCATGGAGACGGCAAAGCTGGAATTGCTTGGCATGATACCTGCTGGTGGACCTGCCCTTGCTGAAGAGCATGTAATTGATCACATCAATGTAGATAAGCGGTTCGTTCCACATCCAGAGAAATCTTTTATGTTAAAAGTTACCGGAGAGAGCATGATTGATGCCGGTATATACGAGGGAGATCTAGTGGTCGCAAGTCAGCAAAAGGCGGCGAAGGTTGGCGATATCGTAGTCGCACTCATCGATGGTGAAAATACTATCAAGAGACTAGTCAAGGAGAATGATAAATTTTTCTTAAAAGCAGAAAATGCTGAATACAACGACATATACGCGCTATCTGAATTGAAGGTTCAAGGTGTAGTCGTAGCACTTATCAGGTCGTATAGATAAGCTTAATAAAAAATCAATATTTCAATATCAATATCAATAACCAAAAAAGACTATGAAAAATACAGTAACTCCAAAAGACCTTATATATAGCGTTAGACCACGTACAACACCATTTGGTTTTAAGTTATTTGGACTTCGTGGCGGTAGGCTCGGGAGTGCAGGCGTGTACCGAGTAGGTCAGACATTCGGAGGTAGGATAGCTATGTACTAAATTGACTTTTTCTACTTAATTTGATATGATTCATCCGTAATCACACGAGGGGGCATGCGTAATGGGTAAGTCCTTATGATACTCCTCCTCACAGCGCTTCTGCGGTCTAGAACTCGGAAGCGCTTTTTTTATACTTTAGTTTACTTTGTAAATCGTTCATTTCCACAAAGTATTTTCTAAATCTTTTAAGCATCCAAGAGCATTCGTTTTTATTGGGAAGCATGATATTTTGTAGTTTATTTCTTGATATAAGATGTTGGAGTAGGGCGTAAAAGTCGCCATCTCCACTGATAATGATTGCTCGATTGTAATCCACTATATTTATGAGTGTATGTACAGTTAAATCAACATCCACATTGCCTTTAACCTTCCCTTCTTTCGTGATGGTAATTGGTTTGAAGATGAGTTGATACCCTGTTTTGCGGAGGAATTCATAAAGTGATTCATTTGTCTTTATATAGCCTACGAACATAAAAGCTTTGCGTACATGGTATTTTTCTTGTAAATATATCCGTAATTTCTTGTAATCAAGTTCCCAGCCTAGTTTTTTTGTGCCACGATATAGATTTTGTCCATCTATAAAGGCATAATTAAATTTCTGATTATTTGGCATTGTAGTAAATTAAAGGGTTTGAATGTAAATTTATACCAAATAAAGTTAAAAATTCTTTAAAATTTAGAGCTAATTATTTTTAATATTTTATTAAAAATGTTTTAATTTCTTCTTGCGAGAAGATTTTCGTTGGATTAAGCTTCTAATCCTACATTATGTATAGTCGTAGAAAATTAAGGTAAAAATGACAGAAAAAAAACTTACACCGATGATGAAACAATATCTGGAAATAAAAGCCCAGAATAAAAATGCTATTCTTTGGTTTAGGCTTGGGGATTTTTATGAGATGTTTGGAGAGGATGCGATTATAGCTTCAAAGATACTTGGTATAACACTAACGGCTCGTGGCAAAGGTGGAGACAATGAAGTTCCTATGTGCGGGGTCCCATATCATGCTGCTGAAGGATATATAGCAAAACTTACAAAAGCCGGAAAAAATGTTGCGATTTGTGAGCAGTTAACCACTCCCGCTTTAGCGGGACAAAGTGAGAAAAGTATTGTTGAGAGAGGGGTGGTCAGGATCATAACTCCCGGTACAACTTTAAATGATGCAGTTTTGGATGAACGTGGAAATAATTATATAGTTTCGATTGTTCCTGAAAATTATCTACGTGGTAATAATGAATTTGATACACCGTCGCAAAATTTTGCATTGGCTGTTTGTGATGTTACTACGGGTGAATTTGGAATTGTAAAAGTGAAGAGGAATAAATTGAATGAAGAATTGATGCGTATTCAGCCGGCTGAGATTGTGCTCGATGAAGATAGCGAAATTGCAGACATAATATATGATGGGCAAATTAATATTTCATATTTCTCAACTATTCGAGGTAAGCGAGATGTATTGATAAATCATTTTAGAGTAAAAAATCTCGAAGGATTTGGGCTTGAAAAAGAAGAGCTTTTGACCGAGGCGGCAGGGCTTTTGATTGAATATTTAAAAGAAACTCAAAAGACGAATTTATCTCATATAAATTCTCTTCGTACGTATTCAGTGGACAATTCTATGACTTTGGATGAGACGACCATAAGAAATCTTGAGTTGATTTTTACTTTGCGTGATTCGGACAGAGAAGGCTCACTTTTAAATGTGATTGATAAAACTTCAACTGCAATGGGCGCGAGAAGACTTAGGAATTGGTTGCTTCGACCATTACAAGATAAGGAGTGTATAGAGAAAAGATTGAATGGTGTAAAAGAGATTTTTGAAAATGTGACTCTCAAATCAGAAATTCGAAATATTTTGAAAGAGGTGAATGATATAGAAAGATTGCTTGGAAAAATTTCTTTGAATTCATGTGCGCCGCGAGATATCGCGGCGCTATCTCAGTCGCTCGGAAAAATCACGCATCTAAAAGAATGGATAACAGAAACTCAGAGTGAGGTTCTGCAAGAAATAAATGGAGGGCTTAGTAATCATAGTGAACTTGTTGCACATATTGATTCTTCACTTCTTGATGAGCTACCTGCGACGCTCAAAGATGGTGGGGTTATAGCAAGTGGTTGCAACGCAGAGATAGATGAGCTCCGAGAGATTTCAAGAAATGTGAAGAATATATTAGTTGAATTGGCCACGCGCGAAAGCGCGCGGACAGGTATTGGTTCGCTAAAAGTGAAATTCAATAACGTATTCGGATATTACATAGAAATCTCAAATGCAAACAAACATCTTGTACCGGAAGATTATATTCGCAAACAAACTTTGGTAAATGCCGAGCGTTATATCACACCTGAATTAAAAGAACTCGAAGAAAAAATACTTGGCGCAGAGGAGAAAATAATTTTAATCGAAAGACAATTGTTTGAAGAATTGCGTCAGCGTATTTTGCAAGACACCGAGGCGATCCAACGTACTGCATACATGGTCGGATGTCTGGATGCGTTAACGAGTTTCGCAATTATTGCAAAAGAAAGAAATTACGTTTGTCCCGAAATTATTGAAACAGAAAATATTGATAGTGATGAACAAATTGTAAATGCTTTGGAAATTATAGATGGTCGTCATCCCGTTATTGAGAGTTTAAGTTTTGAAAATTCGTTCGTGCCTAATGATACTTTTTTATCAGAGGATGAAAATTACATCATGCTGATAACAGGTCCAAACATGGCCGGTAAATCAACTTACCTTCGGCAAGTTGCATTGATAACTTTGCTCGCACATATAGGCTCTTTTGTACCGGCGAGATCGGCGCGTATCCCACTTACGGATAGGATTTTTACTAGAGTTGGGGCTTCTGATAATCTTGCAAAAGGTCAAAGTACGTTTATGGTCGAGATGCAAGAAGCCGCAAATATTCTTAACAATGCAACGAAAAAAAGTTTGATAATTTTGGATGAAATCGGGCGCGGGACTTCAACATACGATGGGGTAAGTATAGCTTGGGCAATCCTTGAATACGTTCATGATCAGATTAAAGCAAAGACTTTATTTGCCACTCATTATCATGAATTAATAGCGGTCGCTGACAAGTTAGAGAACGCTTGTAATTGGTCGGTTCAAGTTGCGGAAATTGATAATAATGTTCAAGATCAGCCGGAAAAAAAGATCGTTTTTCTTCACAAAGTTTTACCGGGTGGAGTTGATAGATCTTACGGAATCGAGGTCGCCCGGCTAGCCGGCCTCCCTCGCGACATCATAAACCGCGCAAATAATATAATGGAAACTTTGGAAAAAGGAGTTGTCGAAAAAGGAATCCAAAATTCTTTGAAACGTGAGCGCGTGTCTGACACACAACAAGATTTATTTACGCCAATTACTCATAAGCAAGAAGTATCTAAGATCCCGGAACATCTGGAGCGCACACATGCCGCTCTACAAAACATAGACCCAATGAACATGACTCCGATGGAAGCTCTGGCGAAATTAGAAGAACTTAAAAAAATGCAAAATGAATAAAATCCACATCCTTCCGGATAATCTGGTAAATCAAATAGCGGCAGGCGAGGTCGTGGAACGACCGAGCTCAGTTGTGAAAGAGCTTATTGAAAATAGCATAGACGCAAATGCGTCTACTATAACTGTGGAAGTGGAAGCCGGAGGAAAAAAACTAATTAGAATAACGGACGACGGATACGGTATTTCTCCTGAAGATTTACCATTTGCATTTGAGAGGCATGCTACAAGCAAGATCGGAACTGAGGAAGACTTAGTAAAGATTTCAACTATGGGTTTTCGTGGAGAAGCTATCGCGAGTATTGGTTCGGTTGCCAAAATGTCAATCGCATCACGTACTTATTCTAACACCGGTAGTATTCTTGTATGTGAAGGTGGGAATTTAACGGATATAGAGCCTTACGGAATGCCGGAAGGTACGAGGGTTACTGTGAGGAATCTTTTTTTCAATACGCCTGCTCGTATGAAATTTATGAAGACCGATCAAACTGAATTCAATTACATTACTCAATATGTAACAGAGGTCGCACTAATTCACCCACAACTACATCTCAAGCTTGTGCATGATGGTCGGCTAATAGCTGAATACACTCCGGCCGCAAATTCACTTGAACGTATGACACAGGTTTTTGGGAATACGATTGCAAAAGAACTTTTGACTATCCAGTACCTTGCAGATGACCTTAAGATTTCCGGATTTATCGGTAAACCCGGGATTGCTCGATCAAGTAGGAGTAGCCAGTATTTATTTGTAAACAATCGTCCGGTAAAAAACGCAACAGTTTCTGCAGCAGTGCAGAAGGCTTTTCATTCACTTTTGCCACATGGAAAATTCCCATTTTTTGTAATTAATATAAATCTTCCTTTTGAAAAAGTTGATGTAAATGTCCATCCGCGAAAACTTGAAGTTAGATTTTTATATCAAAGTGAACTTTTCCAAGTCGTCACTGCCTCAGTCAAAAAAGCACTTGAAACAAATTCACTTTCACCGGAATTTTCCGGAGAAGTTAGAAGTTATTGGAAGACAGAGAAGCTATTTTCCACTTCGAATGCTTCAGATAAACCGACTCAAGCTTCTGTGAACGCTGCACTTAAATTTACTGAAACAATGCTTGATTATGACACGCTACAAAAACCAAGAATGCATCAGCCAATTATTCATCACTACGAAGAGAATGATACAATCCAAACCACAAAAACTTCTCTTACTCCAATTTGCCAGATTGCAAATAGTTATATTCTTGCTCATGGGGAGGAGGGGCTCGTTATCATAGATCAGCATGCTGCGCATGAAAGAGTTTTGTATAATTATTTTTTGAAGCGAGCGCAGGATCGACAAGATACACAAAACAATAACGGAAATTCAGACGTTGAAACTCAAAGACTTTTAGTTCCGATAGATCTTGAACTTTCTATAAGTGAAGTCCAATTGCTTGAACAAAATCTCGATATGCTATCCGGCATTGGTTTTGAAATCGAGCCATTCGGTGGGAATATTTTCCATGTGCACGCAGTGCCAACCGCACTTATAAAATCCGATATACAAAAAGTGATTCTCGAAGTGATAGATGACCTCAAAAATAATGACCCGAAAAAACTTAAAGAACCTCAGCATGCAGCTATTTGCTACATGGCCTGCCGTGGTGCCATCAAATTCGGTGATCCATTAACACCTGAAGAGATGATTTCACTTATTCGCCAAATGGACGAACAAGACCAAAAATACACCTGTCCCCACGGCCGTCCCACAATGCTTAACTTAACCTTCGCAGAACTTGAGAAAAGATTTGGAAGGAAGTAGTTGATATTTCGGTTACAGCCCAATTTTCTTAAGCCATTTACCGGTTAGAGATGTTTTGCTTTGCGCAGCTATTTCTTCAGGAGTTCCGGTCGCTACAATGTCACCTCCATGTGCCCCGCCTTCAGGGCCGAGGTCTACGATGTAATCGACGGACTTTATAACATCAAGATTGTGTTCGATAGTGAGTACAGTGTTGCCTTTTTCAACAAGTCTTTCGAGGACCTGAAGTAGTTTTGCAACGTCATCAAAATGAAGCCCGGTTGTCGGCTCATCAAGGACGTAAAAAGTTTGACCGGTTGCTCTTTTGGAAAGTTCCGTTGCAAGCTTGATACGTTGAGCCTCACCACCTGAGAGTTGTGTCGCCGGTTGTCCGAGATGAATATATCCGAGTCCCACTTCAGAAAGGGTTGTAAGTTTTTTCTTGACGGCTGGAATCGCTGCAAAAAACTCAAGTGCTTCATCAACAGTCATGTCGAGTACTTCCGCGATATTTCTCCCACGATATGTAACTTCAAGGGTTTGATCATTGTAACGTTTACCACGACATACTTCACATGGGACATACACATCCGGTAAGAAATGCATCTCAATTTTTTTGACTCCATCTCCTTCACATGACTCACAACGACCACCCTTTACATTGAAACTAAACCTTCCTGATTTATAACCTCTAAGTTTTGACTCCGGCATACTTGTGAATAGTTCTCTAATGTCAGAGAATATACTTGTATAGGTTGCAGGGTTTGAACGAGGAGTCCGTCCAATAGGAGATTGATCAATATTGATAATTTTGTCCAAATGTTCAACACCTTTTATTTCATCATGGTCACCGGAAGTTGTTTTTGCTCCATTTAATTTAGACGATAATGATTTAACTAAAATCCCGTTTATAAGTGAAGACTTACCGGATCCGGAAACTCCGGATATACCTATAAATGTTCCAAGCGGTAATCTTACGTTTACGTTATTTAGATTATTTTCACGTGCCCCCAAAATTTCTAAAAAGTGTCCATTTCCTTTTCGTCTTTTTTTCGGGATAGGAATTTCTTTTTTACCCGAAAGGTACTCTCCGGTAACTGAGTTTTTATTTTTCATAACTTCTGCAGGGGTGCCTGCGGCAACAACTTCTCCGCCATGCTTTCCGGCGCCCGGCCCGATGTCGAGTAGATAATCAGCACTAAGCATAGTATCTATGTCATGCTCAACGACGATTACAGTGTTCCCGATATCACGGAGTCCTACCAAAGTTTTTATTAATTTTTCATTATCATTTTGATGAAGCCCAATTGATGGCTCATCAAGAACATATAGGACTCCTTGCAATCTGGATCCGATTTGAGTTGCGAGCCTGATACGTTGAGCCTCGCCTCCGGATAAGGTGTTGGCAGTACGATTTAAAGTTAAATAAGATAATCCGACATTCTCAAGAAAAGAAAGCCTATCGAGAACTTCTTTTACAATTGGATCAGCGATGATTTTTTCACTAGTAGTTAACTTCATTTTTTTGAAAAACTCCCTTGAAGCATCAACTGATAACTCAGTGAAATCTATAATGGAGTTATTTTCTACTGTTATAGAAAGTATTTCAGCTTTGAGCCTTTTACCTTTGCATGATGGGCACGGAAGTATTCTCATGTATTCTTCCAGCTTCCTTCTAACATAATCAGAATCAGTTTCACGATATCTTCTTTCAAGATTAGGAATAACCCCTTCGTATTTTGTCTTATATTGTCCTACGGAAGAATTGATAGATTGTTCTACGCTGACCTTGTATTCCTCATCTCCGGTTCCATTTAAAACCAATTCAATTTGCTCATCATTTAATTTATTTATAGGGGAATTTATAGAAAATCCTTTTTTGGCCGCGACGGCCGCAAGAATTCTATTATACCAAGTTAGGTGAGATGTTGTTGCGGCCCATGGCTGGATCGCACCCTCTGCAAGTGTCAGTTTTGTATTTGGAATAACAAGTAGTGGATCTATTTCAAGTTTTGTCCCAAGTCCATGGCAAGTTTCACATGCCCCATGTGGGGAATTAAAAGAGAAATTCCTAGGTGCTATTTCAGGGAGTGAAACTTCAGCATGATTTGGACATGCAAAATTTTCTGAGAATAACCATTCTTCTTTTGTATCATTATCTTGGACTAGCATAGTACCTTCTCCGAACTTAAGTGTGGTTTCGATAGAGTCAGCCAATCTTGATCTTTCAGGATTTGGCGTTTCTATTTTTTCTCCGGTAGAAAGTTTTTGATAAGTTTTTTTGAAATTTTTGACAACAAGACGATCAACGACAATTTCAATATTATGTTTCTTATTTTTATCTATTTCCGGTAGCTCAAGGATGTTATAAACATCTCCATCTATTCTGATTCTTACGAACCCACTCTTTTTTGCTTTCTCAAAAATATGCTCATGCATTCCTTTGCGTCCTCGAACCAATGGCGCAAGTAGCAATAGCTTCACCGCTTCTTTCATATCAGCGACAAATTCTACAATCTGACTTGATGATTGCTTGGATAGCGATTCATTACATTCCGGACAATGTGGTCTTCCGATTTTAGCATAAAGAAGTCGAAGGTAATCATATATCTCTGTAACTGTTCCAACTGTAGACCTGGGATTTCTAGAGGCAGTTTTTTGATCTATCGAAATAGCCGGAGAAAGTCCTTCTATAGAGTCAACTTCAGGCTTATCCATCAGCCCCAAAAACTGCCTGGCATAAGTTGATAAGCTTTCTACATATCTTCTTTGGCCTTCCGCATAAATCGTATCAAATGCGAGTGAAGATTTACCGGAACCGGATAATCCGGTGATAACTGTTAGTTTATCTCTAGGGATTTCAACATCTATATTTTTAAGATTGTGGATCCTCGCTCCCTTTACAATGATTTGCTGATTTCCCATTACGAATAAAACAAAAGAAAATAAAAACTCTGGACTATAGAGCTGACGACCAGTATATCAGATAAACATAGGATTACAAGAGTTCTCTAATTTACCTTGTCAGAAGTTCTTTGCTCTAGCAACTTCCCATAGTTTATATGGTCTTGTTTTCGTTCAAATAAATAATCAAGTACGAGATATCCTATAACGAGGTAAGGTAGGATTACATAAGTCCATCCAACCTCCAAGAATACATCAAATACAGCATGCAAAGCGATTGCAACTACGAGACCTTCTATTACTTTCTCTCTGTGGAATAGTTTTTCTGAACGGACGCCGGTTAGTTTGTGTAGCAGTCTGGTAAACCACATTCGCTTACTTCTAATTTCTTCTTGAAAAATTGGCGAGGAGAAGTGGGCGACCCCATAAAAATAACCATACATTCCGGAAAACAATATATGTGCAAATGTTGAGAATATTGATCTGAATATAAATGCCATGAAAAAAGGCTCTGCACCTTGGCCCACCCATATAAAATAAAAGTACATTACATTTTCTACGAAAGAGAACCCGAGTGAAGCTATAATACTATATTCAATAGCGTCATCTATAGTCATGAATTTATCATTATCGATGAATTTAACTGCCAAATGTTTCATGTATTCTTCAATCAAACCAACGAACAAAAATGCCATGATGACACTTAGTGGAATTGTAACGAGTGAGAGAAGTGATATTGTAATATGACTTAATTTATCGGTAGCTAAAAATATCTCAAGACTTGGGAAGAAATTCCAACTGAATTTATAAAGTAAGATAGGGATAACTGAAACAATGCCCGCGGAAAAAGTCAAAGCAACTAGGCGTCTAGGTTCCGGCTGCTTGGTATAATATATGTATCCCCAAATATATGCCGGAAAACACGCCAAAAGAAAAGAAATCAGTATTTTCATGATATTCACATCAACACTCATAGCACTCGACACGGCTTCGGTAACTGCATTCATTCAAAGATACTTTAAAATATCTATGAATTATAACATAAAAACCATTTACCAACAAGCCTACGCTTTGTTTGCAGTGCCTTTTGCAAATCGCCAAACATCTTTGGCCTTTTTGAAATTAGAAAAATGTTCCTCTGAATTGGTTGTGATAAATGTCTGATAAGGTTCAACCAGATGTAAAAGTTGGGTTTGCCTATCATTATCAAGTTCTGAAAATACATCATCCAGGAGTAGGAGCGGACATCGGAGAGTATATGTTTTTACTATTTCAAGCTCGGTCACTTTGAGAGCGAGTAGGAGTGTTCGTTTTTCTCCACGTGAGGCAAATTGCTCCATACTTTTGTCCTTTAAGTAAAAATAAATATCATCCCTATGGGGGCCGACTGAGGTAACTTTGGTCGCTATATCGCGATCCACCCTTTTTTCCAGTGCACTTCTAAATAATTCTTCAAGGTCAGTAGTTTCAAATGGATATTTCAATATATGATTTTCGCCAAGGATTTCATGGATTTTTGAAACATACGCCGTATATACTGAATCATTTTTAGCTGCAATTTCGGTGTATTTTTTTGAAATACCTCCACTCATTTCAAATAACAATTCTAATCTTTTTTTGATAATTTTAACACCACTATCTATAAGTTGTCTGTCCCATGCTTCAAGCTCATCTCGTCCTGCAAGCCCTTCATTTATTCTTCGGAGCACAGCATTGCGCTCTTTCATCGCTCTTTCATATCGGCTCAAATTATCCAGATACATAAAATCTAATTTTGATAATACTCGGTTGATATATTCACGTCTTTTGGTAGGGCCGAGATCAAGTAAATACAAATCCTCCGGGACAAAAGTCGCAATATAGACTCCACTTAAAAACTCTTTGGTTGATTTTTTCACATTATTTATTTTGAGACTACGTTGCTTTCTCGGTCCTGACTGGTATGCGATCTCGAGTTTTTTCTCCTCCCCGTCATCGTCATTAAATATCCCAATTACTCGAAAATAATCAGATGAGAATCGAATCATATCGTTTATATTGCTTGTGCGAAAAGATTTTGGCATAGAGAGCATAGCTATAGCTTCAAGAAGACTTGTTTTGCCCTCTCCATTTTTGCCAAGGAAGATATTAATATTCTCCTCTACATCCAGAGTGATTTTTTCAAAATTGCGAAATGAAATTAGTTGTATTTTTTTGAGGAGCATTTTTAAAAAGTGTAATTTTCGTAAAAAATGTACATCAATGTAGTCCCATAATGGAAGTGAAAACCGAAAAAACCGCTTGATTTAAGGAAATGGTTTTGTTAAAGTGCCCCCGCTCTATGACCTCCCAAGGCTGAAACATTCGGTCAAATGGCTAGGTCCAACGGAGCATAATCATACAATTAATATTTTAATTTTCTGTGCATGACAACATACGAACTAATGGTTATTCTCCCCGGAGATATGACTGAAAGAGAGGCTCTAAAGCACCTGGAAGAGGTGAAGGGCTATGTAAAAGAGAACGGGGGCAGAATCAAAGAAGAATTGATTTGGGGTAAGCGAGATATGGCTTACACTATCAAGAAGAATGATGTGGGTTTCTATGCAATCTACCATTTTACAATGGAAGGTCGCACCGGTATGCATGAACTTAAAAACGAGCTTCGTCTTGATCAAAAAGTCCTTAGGGATTTGATAATCAAGGTTCCGGCCAGGTATACTTTTGCAGAGTTTGAAGGTATGGCTATGGAAGCAACTAAGGCCAAAGAAGCCGCTATGGAAAAACGTAAGAAACCAGTTGCTCCGGTAAGAAAACCGGGAGGAAAAACTGATGAGAAAGTAACAGACGCTCCGAGCGCAGAGAAAAAGGAAGTTAAATCTAAGAAAAAGAGTACTTCTGATACAGTACTTGATGATCCGGATTTGGCATTGTAGTTAATAATGCGAATTAAATAAATTTGAAACTCTAATTATCACTAATAGAAAGAACTATGAGAAGTGTAAACAAAGTAATTCTAGTCGGAAATGTAACGCGAGACCCGGATACCCGTCAAACACAGAACGGGCAAAAGATTGTAACTTTTGGACTTGCAACAAATCGACAATGGAAAAGTGCATCGGGCGACAAACAAGATCAAGCTGAGTTCCATGAGCTAGTTGCGTGGTCAAGACTTGCCGACCTTTGTGAAAAATACGTACGAAAAGGTAAACTTTTATATGTTGAAGGATACTTAAAAACTAGAAGCTGGGATACACCAGAAGGTGTTCGTAGATTCAAAACAGAGGTTGTAGTACAAGATCTTATCATGCTTGAAAAGAAATCAGGTGAAGATGATGATTTTGATTACCATCAAGATGATGATGCATCATATGATGAGGCTCCAGCTAAACCTGTAGCTCCAGTTGCTGACAAAGTTGCTTCAGCAGCAGTAGCTGTTGACGCCGTTGCCCCTGAGGTAGAATCGGAGGTAGAAAAAGAAGAGGCTCCAGTCGTTAGTGCGGCTGATCCTAACGAAGATTTCAATTTCTAAATTATTATAAACTTAAATTCGCAAAGATAATGAAAAAATCTAAATGTCCATTCAAATCAGTAGGAACAAAATATATTGATTACAAAAATGTAGACTTGTTTAATAGATACATCTCATCATACGGTAAGATCGTACCTAGATACTACACAAACGTATCTTTGAAGTATCAAAAAATGCTTTCAGGTGCTATCAAAAATGCTAGATTCATGGGGTTGATCCCTTATGTGAAATAACACCTCACGCAACGCGCGAAGCTTGCGTTGCGAAAAAAGGTGTGCGACAGCACTCCAGACCCTGGACGAAGCCATGGGCATGCTACACAATATATTCCGATACAAGTAAAGCCCGTTTATAATTAAGCGGGCTTTTTTGGCTTCTACAAGCCTCTTTTGGGTATGGCCTATATGGATCCGGAGTCTTCCGAAAAATATGTTTTTGTGCTAAAATATATAGATTTTAATGAATATTTAACTCCGTCAAAGAAGAATATGGCAAAAGAGAAAGTAAAAACCAGTGCAAAGGTAATTGATTCACCGTTGCCAAATCAGCACAGTGAAGTGATTATCTCATGGGTATCCCCTTCGTTTGTAAAACATGACAAAGGGATAGCCTGGTATGTCGTGGCAGGGCTTATACTTATCGGAATACTTTGGTATTCACTGTATTCAGCCTCATGGTCTACCGCTTTGGTATTCCTGCTATTTGCAGGCGTGTACATCATGAACTCAAAACACGAGCCAGCCGGCATAGTTACAGCTATTACCGAACTTGGTGTGCAGCACGGTACTCAGTTTTTCCCTTATAGCAAAATCAAGGGCTACTGGCTTGTATATAAACCACCACAGGTGAAAGTTATTCATCTACAGCTAACCGGTCGAGGTGGCGAAATCACAATAGACCTTGGGGATCAGCCGGCAGCAAGCGTTCGCAACATACTTAGTCGCGAAATCCCGGAAATCGAAGGGAAGGGCGAGCCATTTGTTAATTATGTAACCAGGATCTTAAAACTCTAAACAAGAATTACAAAAATGAATGCAGAAAAAAATCAACCGAAAGACGTAACAAAAAGACCACACTTGAAAGAGGGGGATCCTGGCTATGATGAATTCTATGAAGGGCAAAGTACATCTGCTTTAACAAAAAAAGCTTTAGAATTGATGTTCAAAAATGCTGAAATTCTTGCCAAAGTTACAGAGGAGGAGCTCGCAGAACTTTCAAAAGAGTTGGAGGAATCTCTTCCTCCAAATTCATATTTTCAATGGGTACTTGAAAAATATAAAACTATGGAGCCTGCAAAAATGACACTTCTTACAAAGGTGGCCGGCAAAGCACCATTGAATGAAGATGAGATACTTGCGTTCACAGAATCTTTAACGAATTTGGATTTCATGGCAGTTACCGAAGATATGGTATTTGATTTATCTTATCTCAAGCTGGTTTCATCCGGTATGACATCCGATCAGAGGGTACATCTTATGGCAAAAATCCCTGAGGGTTATCAGTCTCGTGCAGTTGGTATAATGCAAAAAACTCATATGGTAACTTCAAATGAAGTTGATCTGTACGTCCAACTGAAAGCCAGACAAGATGATGAATCTTCCGATGTCATTGGAGATGCAAGGAGATACAAAGCTAAGGTTACTGAAGTTGTTGAAGAAATTTCGGCAGTAATTGATAGCTTGCCGGCTAATCAAAAAAATTACAAAACAAAGCCGTATACTGATAAGCCAAAAAACGCATCTGAAAGAGCATATACACTTAAAAATTTAGGTTTGGCCGGTGGGCTAGGCGTAGGGATAATGACTCTCGTTATTAATACTAGTGGTGCGCTGAGAGAACTGATTATAAAGAGGGATCCGCAGGCGGCACTTGAGCACATAATAAATCATCCATGGGCATGGGTAGCTGCCGGAACGATAGCCGGTACTACTCGAGGGCTTACGCAGACAGATCGTCCAATTGGTGAAATCATATCTCCCGGGAAAGGTCAGAGACTTGGTGAATTGATAAATCAAGGAGTTAGCCGAGAGGGAATAGTGCATTTGAAAAATGAGAATTTGTTCTATGCTGTGCAAAATGACTTTGAAAGTAGTAAGGATCCTGAAGGTATGAGGAATCTCTCATTGGAAGTTGCATTCCCGCAGGCTTATGCGAACTTAAAAAGCAGAGGGCTTTTACCAAAACCACATCAAGAAGCGGGTATGGTAAATGATTTCGTAAATCTTTCGTTGTCATTACGTAAATGGGATTATTGGAAAAGTTATGGAGCATATTACCGCTTCGCTACTTATTGCGAGAAAAAATACATGAAAAAGGTAGGATCTGAAGCTCTCCGTCGCAAAGATGAAGCCGACACCATAAGCAAAAATTAAATGAAAAAAAGGATAACAATACAACGCGGAGTCGAATTTCTAAAAATAGTTCTAAGTGAGCTATCGGATCCTCAGGTGCTTAAATTAGAAAAACATCCATATCTTCCACATATGTGGGATCGGATGCAAGATAAGAGATTTGATTCGAGGTCGGAGCCTTTTGAGTACAGAAGTAAGCATTTCCCTAGATTTATGAAATCTTTGTACCTTAAGAACACAGATATTCCGGATGAGTTCAAGGATTATGCTGACTCCGGAATGGTATTTGATCTTTTGGCGGATTTTGTAAAACAGTGCGTGATTGCAGGGACTTTGAATGATGTATTAACAAATGAAAATTCTCATGAGAGAGAGTATATGTTCTTTTGTTTCAAGTTTTTTGCTGCGATAGAAGATCAGCAAATTGAAAAAATATCAACCGGAGAAGGTACCTCGCTGAGTACCCCATCAGTACTCGCAGAAAAACCGGATGGAACTTTGGAAGTTTTGACAGGCGCAGATCTGGAAGCAAGAAAGGCGAACAAAAAAACAGATATCGTATCAATGAATCCATTTGGAGACAACGATATAGATACCATGATGTCGGTTTGTGCGAAAAAAGGCGAAATGTCAGTGATATCTCATTTGCAAGATGGAGGATTTGAAATCATGGACATAGAAAAAACAGACCGCAGGCAAACAAAAATAATAGCGGAAAACAAAGAAACTTCACAAAAAATAGAAGTTTATACGGATAAATTTGGTGTGCCGGAGCAATTTGTAGATACAGTCGATCCGAGTGCGCGGCTCGCTTTACAAGGTACAAATTGGAGAGATGAACTTGGTGTGCAGCTCGCAAGAGCTGGGAAAAACCCGGATATGATTGCGAAAAGGGCGGAGGTAAGGTCGCAAGCCGGAGCTCCAAAATCTGAGCCTCTGCATCCAAAAATATCTACAGGAAATCTCAGTATTAGTAATGAAAAGATGAATGACATATTTGGGAATCCAGGGCATGAGAGGTTTGAACAATCAGATAGAGACAGTATGAGTTCAAAAGAATTTTCTGAAATGCCAACAAAAACCAAAGCACATTCGCTTCCTTTTGCACCACTCCCTAAGTCATCTCAGGCGATTTCCGGAAAAACAGTTTCTCACACAATAAAAGGAGAAGAAAATGATGAGCCTATAGAAGGTGGTATTACAAGGAGGGGTGGACATAGGCGGCGTTTAACCGAATCAGGCGAGGCTACCGGGCAAATCCCCGGTCAAAGCCAAATGCAAACAAGAAAAAAAGAACAAGAACAACCAGTTCCACCTAAGCCAAAAAAGAAGAAAATGTCAGCAGCGACGAAAGTTATGATTGGCACTGCCGCAGGTTCGGTAACTGGGGTTTTGAGTCTACTTGGGGTCGCCGCAGCACAATAAATAAAATAATAATTACAATGTTAAAAAAACTATTCGGAAAATTCGGTCACTTGCTACTTCCGGCGATTATCATATCATTGGTAGTAGGTGTGAATACAACATTTGCTGCCGAGGATACTTTCCAGGATTTCTTGCAAGTATGGGGCAGAATCATTTCGCTCATTGGCTCATTGATTAACGTTATATTATGGATAGTAATAAAATTCATTGGAGATCTGCTTACATATGACTTTATATTTGGAGCGGGTATGGATGAGATGTTGAATACTATTTGGCAGGCAGTACGTAATTTTGTGAATATAGCGTTCGT
The DNA here is from genome assembly GCA_030700255.1 of Candidatus Peregrinibacteria bacterium. Classification (NCBI taxonomy): domain Bacteria; phylum Candidatus Peregrinibacteriota; species Candidatus Peregrinibacteria bacterium. The sequence goes on from JAUYJN010000045.1 coordinate 24,663, forward strand.
TTTCGTCCTTTTAGTGATTGCCTTTTACAATATAATATCTATAGACCCGGAAAAAATCCCTCTTAAGAAATCACTTGGGAAAGTCGCTATAGCACTTATATTGGTGAATTTCTCTTACTTTGCGGCAAAGGTTGTATTGGATGCTGCAAATATTTTGACTACAGCGGTGTTTGCTATCCCACGGGATATAATAACTGATCTTAATTTATCTACGGCAGAAAATGAATATGGTGATGAAGCGATTCATGCCAAATGTGCCAAGAGAGTGAATCCACTTACAGATAGCATCAAGGATTCTGATTTCGCAGGGTACAGCGATGAGGTTGGCTCGGACGGCATAACATACAAGTTGATACCAATGAAATGTTATATACCGAATTTGGTAAAGGTAGAGTTGTTCAAAAAAGGGAAGGTGGTTGATGATAATCCTAGTATGGTCACAGCCGATTACGATCAAATGAAAGTGGTACTTTATTTCAAAGATGGAAATGAGGAAAAACCTCTCGAAGCGGATATGGCGGCTGTGGCTAACGGAACTAAGGAATTGTCTGAGTTTGAAACTCAATACAAGAATGCGGAACTTTCAGCCAAGAAATTTGGACGAAATACAATTACAATGATTTTGGCAAAAACGATGTTTGATTTGAACAAATTAACAGAGGTTAGTACCGCATCATCCGCATCATTTTTTGGAATGACTATAAGCGGTATAGTGAATCTTATTTTACTCCTATTATATGGAGTGATGTTTATTGCGATGTTTATAGTTCTTATATTTAGGGTGGTTTATCTATGGATATGTATAGCATTTTCACCACTTGTCGCACTGATGTTTGTGTTCAAGGACTTTGGTGTGGAAATGCCACCTGAAGCTGATATTTCAAAATTATTTATTCAATACGCATTTGTACCTGTGAAGATGGGTATAGCACTTTCGGTTGGTGTACTTATGTTATTCAAGGCAAATCAACAAGGTATGATGCCACAAACGGTAGAGACTATCGGAGAAGCTGCTGCTGATATTCAGATCCCTATAGATACATTGGTAAATGACACAAGTATTCAAAAATTAATGTGGAACATAGCAACTATCGCTGTGATATGGATCGCAATCAAGTGGTCACTTAGTGATCTTTCAGGTCCAGTCAAAGGAATTGTTGGTAAGATTACAGATTACGTAGAGGCGGTTGGTGGAGTTGCTGCCAAGGTTCCACTTACACTTCCAATCGCTCCATATTCAAATATGAAAGAAGGTGGCGAACGTCAAATGACTACACTTGGTGCGGCGCTTCGCTCCGCCGGCTCCTCAAATCTTAACCGAATCGTGGAAGATAAAATTAGTGGTACCGATAGGGAGACAAGCCGCGCTCGTCAAGATATTTCTAACAAATTGGATAGAATTGGTGCGGGAGATCAGCGTCTTCTTACCGGAGCGGATTATACGAAAAATGATGAATTTATGACAAACATAGTGAATGATATAAATCCTAATAACAGGAATAAATTAGCTGAGAAATTGGTATTAACCGGAGCTATGAGTGCGGAGTCGGATGAGTATAAAAAATGGGCTGGAAGCAGTAAAACTGAAAGCGACTTTAGAACATTGCTTTCTACTAATATGAATAGTCCGCAAAAGATAGCTGCTTTCGGTAAAGATATTGATGCTATGACGGAATGGAGTGATCGTTCCGGAAGTGCAGGAGCCAAAGCCAAAACCGGTCCGTTGCTGGCATCAAATTCACCACTCCTTAAAGATGGTGCGGAGATGGGAGGGGAATGGAGTGATGATCCCACAGATAAAAGTAAAGACATCACAGCTAGCATAGCTACTTTACCTGACGCTGCTCAAAAAGTTATAGAGAAAAACTTGAAAGTGGAAAAAGATGCTGAAGGTAAATACAGTGCGGAAAAAACAGCGACTGTACTGAATGATGCTGTACAAGCACTCAAGTCTATAGAGGGTAAAGGTGATAAAGAAAGGAAAGCTATAGAGGAATCTCTAAAAGGTCAAGCTCAGGCATTGTTTAATGCGGCAAAGGGGTCTGTCACTAAAACTCCACCGGTTGTACCAACCTCACCTGGAGGGGCACCCGGAGTTACAAAATAAAATACAAAAAATAATTTAATTTATGAACTTTTCAGACGAAACAAATAGAAAGCAGCTCAAACAAAATGAGCTATATGAGAACTGGGAGAATCCGGATATAGAAGCTTTGCTTGATATGCGAGCTTTACGATTACTGACAAAGCAGGAAGTTATAGACAAGCTCACTGCTATGAAAATATATTTTGAAAAACGTATAGAAGTTCTAAGTGATTCAAGGACAAATATAATGGACTTTATAAACCGGATGACGGAAGGAAGTTCTATCGAACAAAAATTAGCATATGTAATGGAGAATTTGGAAGAAATGAGAAAGAAAATGTACGCAGAGGAAAGAGACGGTTCATATGATAAATACAAAGATAACTTCGATACATTGCTCCGGGATATACTTGGTAGAAAGGCTGATTTGCAGAATTTAGCTTTGGAGAAATTTATCGAAAAATCACCTCCTTATCTTGATCGTGTAATGAAAAAAGCACGTCAAAATGGAGACAAGGATAAATTGGCATTACTCGGGGAGGCGAAAGAAGTTAAACGCAGCAAATCAAAAGAAGAAGTGAAAAATACGCTAGTTTGGATATCCGGAGATGAAAACGATATGTCGCCGACTGAATACAAATCCTTCGATGATAACCTTCAAAGTAAGGCAGAGTCTGCACTTGAGAATTGGCTTTCCGGTAAAATCGATGAAGATGATTTTAATGCGAAATTTGGAGATCTCTTGGACGATGCGAGAGAGAGAGGTGGTGAGAAGGCTGTATTAAAACTTCGACTCCTTCGAAATAAATACAGGGTGCGCCGTGAGAATTATGAGCTTTCGGAGTTAGTACAGATACATAGTATTTTTGGTGAAGAAGGTGAAAATGTAAAAAATTCATCAGGTTTACTTTTTTCTACAATTCGATATGTTCAAGATGGACTTCGTTACGGTTCGTATAGCAAGACTGAGGCAGCAAGTGAATTGTGGGGAGGTCTTGCAACTTTGACTGAACAAGCATCGTCGCAAATTGATTTTAATCTTGGCAATGGAGAGCTTAAACATTTGCAAGATTTTATAGGTGGTCTTCGTTCAAGATTTGATTCGGACGATGTTGATTTCGAAGGAATGATCTCAGAATGTGCCGCCTATAGAGATGGCCTTCCTATGAGGGATGAGCGCCACAAGGACGCTCGAAGTAGATACGAGAAATCATTGGCCGAGGGCAAAGCTGACTTCCGCAAGGCGGCACATAATGGATTGATATATGGATTTATTTACAAAGATTTAACAGAAAAAGATTCTGCACGTGAAGTTCTGACAAAGATGAAGGGTGAAATGAAGGATGCGATGAAGATAATAAAAGAAGACTTTGATAGTGGAGACTTAGAGAAGATGAAGGATGCTTCTTACACTCTTGATCGTACGGATGAATTTCTCACGGTAGTATCATCTGTCGATTTATCCACGCAACTCATGAGCGCTAGCAAACTTGAGTTGCGAAATAAGGAGGCGAAGGGGGCGGAATCAATTGACCATTTACTTGGCGCATTCAATGCATTTGAAGGTCATGAAATGGAGGCTGAAGATGTGATTGCTAAAATCAAACAAGTAAATCCTGAGATGGCTTCAAAAATTGAAGAAAGAATTGCCCAAGTAGATGATGATGTTCGTTTTGTTGATCGTGAAAGTTTCGACAAATTCTTTGATGGTAAAACTCAAGACGATTTTCGCGGACTCAGCGGTGCTTTTTATCAGGGCACTATTTTTATAGTATACACTCCCGGTGATTTGGAAAGAGGTGACAATCTCAAATATTTGGAAAGAACATACAAAGTTCTAACTCATGAATCGATCCATCACACTATGCATGACGAGGTCTCTGATGAGACGGGTAGATTTTTAAACACACTACTTTATGGATCATCAACTTATTCAGAAAACGGTTTAAATCTTGCACGTTCCGGAAATACGCTCGGAGCACAGATCATCAAGCAATTCATGACTGATCGTGGAAATGAATTTGAAGACTTCGTCCAAAAACGTACAAAGATAAAACAAATTAGAAAATCAAACGACAAGCTTACATTTAATGAAGTGATTCGCAATGAAGACGTTTCAAAAGAAATTCTTGAAGAGGCGATGACCGTATATTTAACATACATCGCTATCAATGGTCCACAACAATTGATGAGACCACCATATTTGGATTACCTCCGAAGATTTCATGAAACCGATCAAGGTAAAGAAATTTTCTCTAAATTTACACCGGGCGCAAATAATGAAGAGGTGGTTTCTCTTGGTGCCGATACGGATGCTAGTGAAAGCGGCATTTCCGCAGGCAAAGGAGGCGAGGCAAGTGAAATAAAACAAGAAGTTCCTCCAAAAAATCTTGAAGATTTACTTAAATTTATAGAGGCGGTTGAAGTGGGGACTATAGGGCAGGTTCAGAAGCTTCTCAAACAGCTTTATAATGTTGAAGATTACGAGGGTATATTGGCAAGTGCCAAGGATGATTTGGAATACTTGAGATCAGAGGTAGGTAAATTGGCTCTTGAAGAGGCGAGGAATGGTGAAGAGGCATCAAATGCAACTAGAAAATCCATTGATAAAAACATAGAAGCAATAAAGAAAAATCTCGAAGAAAATATGTTGGCAAAACTTGAAGATGAGAAGAAGCTCCGAGACAAAGAGCCTGAAGATGAATTGAGTTATATTGAGCGATTGTGGAGTAGCACAACCTTCGTTTCTATGGATGATGTTATCAAGGTCTTTCAAGATGGTTGGGCATATTTAAAAGAAAGACGTGAGCTTAGACGAGATAGGGTGGCTGCGGCTATTGGTACGTCAATATCTCCAACAGAGCGTATGAGTAACTATTTTGAAGGTTTGGGGCAATCGGTTCAAAACAGGGACATATCAAAATGGAAGGAGATATATACGGATAAAGATCCAAATTCACTTAATGCGATATTGGACAGAGCAAGTGACATCAACCAAGTTAAAGCACTCTTTGAAATCAAGGCGGATACATATGGTGATTTCTTCTTTAGAAGTAAGCAGACGAAGTTGGCTCTAGGACGTGTGTCAGGTAAAAAGATAGATACGTATTATCAAGCAAAAGATATTTTTGATGACTTATATGGGCGTGGTGAGGCCGATGGACTTGAGCGTAAAAATTCCGGCTCACGTAAAGGTAAAGTGAGTGAATCGGAAGAGATGGGTAAACAGCATGCGGATGATCTTGAAATCGAATGGATGAAGATGATTGCAGCGATGCAGGCAGACCCTCCGAAGTGGGTGGATAGTGCGAAGTTCGAAGGATTTATACATTATGCGCTTACTGCAGGGAAGTCTTATCTTCGTGCGGTTATTTGGATGATTACAAAAGGTTTCACGCTTGGGATTTTGGATTATAAAACCATAGTTGAAATGGGAGGTTCCGCACTTGTAAAAAATGCTCCTCATATTGAGTATTTGGGAGATATAATAAAAGATCATGACAGGGGTATACCTTATGCAGGGGGTGAGAAAGGGCAGACTGAAATCGAATTTATAGCATCATTAGATCTTTTTGATCCTGAAGGTCAGGAAACAAGGGGTTCTAAAAGTACGCAAACCGCAAAGCAATTGGATGATTGGGTGAAATATGAAAAATGGCTTTTGTATACCGCTGACAGGTCTGCACGTGTTCAACAGCGTTATGGTAAAATCAAATCAAGTTCTGACGGTTTGGACCATGACTATGTGCAAGACATGTGGTGGGAATTCAATAGAGGTTCTTATCAATCAATTCTAAATGAGCGTACCGGTGCCGTACAGTTTATTCAAGATCAGGGTATCGCAAATGTGTATGGGCAATTTATAACAAATTCACTTTATTGGACGGATGAGGATCTTATGAGTAAATACGATAAATGGTTTAAAACAGATAGGCTGCTTGTTGAAGAAGATTTTGATAATGACGGAAGTAAGTTTACTCTCAAGCAAAATCAAAAGCAAAAAGCTACGAATCGTACAACTTTAGATGATGATAAATTGGATGAAGTAGGTGGAGCAATGTACAAGAATACACCTATGAAATATTTTAGAAATCTTACTTACTTTGCTTGGAAAGAGTCCAAAGGTGATATGAAGATAGCTCGTGATATTATGATGGCGGGCGCGTTGGATCTTGGTATCTCTTGGGTGCCGAAAGCTTCTATTCAGCATTATTATACAGCAAACGCATCAAATGGTTGGGATTATGCGAACGTAACGGCTTGGAGGGCGCGGATAGATCCGAGAACAATACCTGAGGCACCTCAGTCACATTTCTATGATTATCTCCCACCTGGGGCGCCGCCTGGCACACAGTTATCCATGGAAAAAGATCTTAATGGATACCCTCCTGGATTTAAGTAGTAGGATATTTCCACACTTTTTTACCGGTCCCCAATCATTCCTCAAGATCGTTTTTCAAGGTCTTCCCACAAGATCATTCTTCTAGATCGTTTTTCAAAATCATCCCATCCTCCGGCATTCCCCCCACTCGGTCTTCCATCTCCCATCCCCGGTCATCCCTCACCGATCTTTCCTCCCTCGATCTTCCCTCACCGATCTTTCCCCCCTCGATCTTCCCTCCCTCGGTTATCAAAAGCCCCATCATTCATCCATCACTTTTTCGCCCCACCTTCATCAGTCAAAACTCACCCATTTATCAGTTAAAACATCTACGAAAAGTAAGTCAATACTCACCATGTAATATTTGTATTTTACCGCAAGTTAAAATTGGGTTTTTTGGCTTGTGGTTCAAGATTTCTCACGTTTTAGCCTTGACCGAAAATGGTGAGCGAATGTTATAATTTGTTCACAAAATCACCATTGGCAATTCACCCATAAATCACAATAATTTTTAATTAAAAACTCATGGAAAAAACTACATCAACTAAGTCATCTTTGAATTTTCAGATCAACAATGTTGGCGATCTTTCCGACAAAGAGCTCATCAGTCTATGTGAAAATTTTGGAAAAAACGCCC
>JAUYJN010000046.1 GCA_030700255.1 Candidatus Peregrinibacteria bacterium
CTATGCGAAGACCAAATCTCATGACAATCTCGTTGCACTGTGTGGACTTCATCATAAGATTACACATGCGGGAATGTATAGCGAGCCTACGAAAACAGACCTTCTTTATTTGGAACACAGAAAACTGGCACTTAGGTAGAGTGTGTTGGACTGTTGGTGGGTATACCGGAGTATCACTTTTAACTTTTTAGCCCACAAAATTCTCCATGCTATCACTTCATCAAAATATACAACTTGTTGAAGTTAAGCTCTGGGAGACGAAGACGAGTGGGGTTACTTATAGTGGTAGCTAAGCTACTGCTTTTACCGCCTCTGCAACTTTATCTGCGATACCCGGCTCAAATGGAGCAGGGACTATTCGATCTTCTGTAGGGTTCTCAACCATACCGGCGATAGCTTCGGCAGCAGCGATTTTCATATCTTCTGTGATTTGTGGGGCGCGAGCGTCGAGAACTCCTCGGAAAATCCCCGGGAATGCGAGTACGTTGTTGATTTGGTTTGGGAAATCAGATCTACCGGTCGCGACGATTCGCGCACCAGCCTCTTTTGCGATGTCAGGCATGATTTCCGGAGTAGGGTTGGCCATTGCAAAAATTATTGCATCTTTTGCCATAGTTTTCACCATATCTTCTGTTAGGAGTCCGGCCTTTGATACACCTATGAATACATTTGCTCCTTTGATAGCTTCACTAAGTCCGCCTGTGACGCAATTTCCATGATCGTGGTCAATATGACATGCAGTATTTGTTATATCTGCGAGCTCCATCTTTGTAGGATTTAAATCCTCTCGGCCTTTGTAAATCGTACCTTTGCTATCGCAAAGTAAGAAATTTTCTGCGGTTGCACCATAAAGAATAAGAAGTTTTGTGATTGCGACACCGGCCGCACCAACTCCGCTAACTACAAATTTTAAATTTTCTATCTTTTGTCCGGTAACTTTCATAGCATTTATAAGGCCTGCAAGTACTACGATTGCAGTACCATGTTGATCATCATGAAATACAGGGATGTCGAGCATACCTTTGAGTTTTTCTTCAATATAAAAACATTCCGGAGCCTTGATATCTTCTAAATTAATACCTCCAAATGTTGGAGCTATAGCTTTAACAACTGCAATTATTTCATCAGGATCTTGAGTCGAGAGGCAGATTGGGAATGCGTCTACATCAGCAAACGCTTTAAACAATACGGCTTTACCTTCCATCACTGGAAGTCCGGCAGCTCCACCTATGTTCCCAAGTCCCAGCACCGCTGAGCCGTCAGAAACCACGGCAACCATATTACCTTTTGAAGTATATTTATAAACATCATCCGGATTTTCCGCTATCCGTCTGCACGGCTCAGCTACTCCCGGAGTATAAGCGACGCTCAATTCATCTTTATTTGTTACGGGCATCTTTGAAACAAGCGAAATCTTACCTTTTGTACGCTCATGTTCTTCTAGCGATCTTTGAAAATAGTCTGTCATATTTATAAGTTAAAAAACGTCGCCAGACTACCACTCAGCAAAAAATCTGCAAGTTAAAAGTTCATTTAAAATCCACTGGTTCGACCATTCTCGATATCCAAAATCACATCAAATGACCTTTCGTATTTTATGGTTATATTTGCTTTCGCACTGTAGTTATAATCGATGGGGCCTGTTCCGACTCCTATGGAATCAGTCTCTATGATTTGTAGGTCGTCAAACATGTCTAAAGTTTTCTGTCCTTTGCCATCAACTTGTATGTTTTCTCTAGCTATAGTTAAGATATCTTCGATATTTACATCATCTATTTTACTACTATCAGTGGCAGTGAAATTTTCACGAAGTTTCCGAATATAAAATGAGTTTTTGTATGCCAGTGAGCCGTTACCATAAGTTCCGAGTATATTTGCAATTTTCCCACTCGGCATATAAATATAGCTGTCCAAAATGTTTTCAATTCCATTTTCACTTTCGACGACTAAGGTTGGCATGCCGGCGGTCTCCACTTCCATGATTAGGGCATCACTGCCAAATGCATTTCGGATCTCAGCAAAATATTTATCTTTTTCGAGAGAGGTATTTGAGATAAAAATTTCTGCCATTGCAGAGTTTGGAAATTGCCTCATGTAAGTTCTTTGTTTGTTTGCTTCATCTTTATTCCAAATCATTGTACGAACTTTATTTCCAGCCGCAGGGTGTTCGTTTATTTCCTCAAAAACTTCCCAAGTGGGTGGGGTTTTTACGTTGTATCCTTGAGTGGATCTGTCAAAAATATCCCAGGTGACAGATGGGTCATATTGACTCAAATCATTTTCCGAGATGTACATCATTCTGTAAATTATATCAGCAAATTCACCGCGAGTTATATCGACTCCTCCATTAAAATCCCCGAACTTATCCGGATCGATGAGCATTTTGTCTTTTGCATATTTTACGTATTTCCCATACCAAGATGAAAAAGGTACATCAGGAAAAGGGTTTTTAGATGGGTCACTAAAGGTTTCATTTTCTGTGAATGCAAGCAAAATAATTTTTAAACTTTCTGCTTTGTTTATGTTATTTGCAGGTTTGAAACTCCCGTCAGCATAACCATCCGTTATACCTTTTTTGTATGCTCCGTTGACGTACTGAGCAAACCATTCATTTGTTACATCGCTGAATATCGGCTTAGGCTCTGGAGTTCCCTCTGCGACCCCATCTTCGGCAGTTACTTCTTCGGTTACTGAGTTATCAGGAAATACTTCATCCTTCCATTTGTAATGTCCGAGTAATATTATTTTCATCGCCTCAGCACGATTTATCGTTCCAGCTGGTTTGAAAGTTCCATCAGAATACCCTGAAATTATTTCTTTGTTTTTTAGGAATTGAACTGCATCATAATAAGGATGATTTGGTGGGACGTCTGAGAAGTTAGCTTGGTCTGCATTAGCAGGTAGGACGAATACGCTAAACACCAATGCTAAAGTTGTAAGCAAGCTGAAAGCACGGCGAGAATTTGTTTTTTGTTTGTATGTCATACAAGAAATATAACGAAATTATTCATCTTTTGCGATGTCATCTACGATTGGATTCAGTATGCTTTCGATTTTTACACTGAGCTGGCCTTTTGTTAGAGGCCCCTCTGTAAAGCTATTGTTAACAAAAACACTTGGACTTGCCTTGATGCCGAAGTCGGCAACAACTTTTTGCATAGTTTGTAACTTAGATGAGAACCTACCAGTATCTTCCATACATTTGCCAAAAACTTCGGGGTCAAGGTCTAATGCATTTACGATCTCCGGTAAGAGCTCCAAATTAAATCCCCCATCTTCATTAGTAAAATCTCTTTGTCTCAAAAAAAGTGCATCATGCATTTCCCAGAATTTATTTTGTTCAGCACTACATTCAGATGCTTGTATCAGAGTGTTGTCATTACCTCCACGATTAAAATGTATGTAATGTACGGCTACATCATTTGGATATTTTTCTAAAATAGAGCCAAGTACGCCGTTGAAACTCGTACAATATTCACATGAAAATGAAGAGAATTCTGTGATTGTCACCTTCGGATTTTCTGCTCCTTTGACGTGAGCCTTCTCATTGTGTGGAGCCACCACAAATCTTCCTGGCGGAGTTTTGAGTAGGTAATAATTTGGACGCTCTATGAAGAAATCTTCTATAAATGCGAAATTCGCAAGTAGTTTGATGTTATCATCAAATACAAAAGCCGGTACGGCTTTTGCTCCCGCTTCCTGCATCAGTCTTTTACCTTCTTGTGAATCAAATACAACTTCTTCAAATTGTATTGCTGGAGTTAAATTTGTTAGGATTTGTCTTTTTAGACTGCTGACATCACACAATTCCGTATTACATGATGGATCAACTACAACTTTTGCAATTACTAATGGGTGATCATATGCAACATATGTAATTCCATTTACTTCAAAGATATTATGCCCATCAAAGTCATGACTTTGATTTGAGAGTCCAAAAAACTCAGATGATTTAAGTACGATTCTCTTGATCGTAAAATTATACGAAAACAATAAGTGCGCAGTAAAAAGTAGCATGAAAACAATAGCTACAAACCTCCATTTATTAGATAGAATAAACTTATTAACAATTTTTTTATTGTTAGGTTTGTAAATTTTTTTTACAACAGTTTTTACGATTTTTTTTGTTTTTTTGGTAGGCATAATTTGTAGATTATTCTAAAAGACAGGAAGCTCACATGCAAAGGCATTCGCAAGGTCTTGCAAAGGTTGAACACCTCTACCGACCAAAGTCCCCTCCATTCCGGAATTGTTTTTCCAAGTAGGATATCCTTCAATTCCTTCAGCCTCACATTTTTCAGGCTCGATGTCACATTGTACATAATCTATATATTCAAAAGATTTTCCGAACATCTTTTTTTGAGCTTGGCAGTTACTACACCAGTCTGCACCGTACATAACAGCTCCATTGTCCGTAAGACACGCTGCAAAATCATCATATTCTCCAGGCCCACTTTTTTGAACTGTTTTGACTATCAAGCCGGCTGCTATCGCAACGATAAAAAATCCTATTACTGAATATGTGAAGTTGAATTTCATAATTGTTTTTATTTATGATTTATTAATAGCTTATTTCTCCCGGACTATATGTGTCCAGATTTTCTTTACCAATTGCCGCAATGACTTTTTCAACTACGTCCTCTATTTTTATGATTTCTTGTTTACCCATAGTCATGTCTCTTAGGATAATAGTCCCATCTCTAACTTCAGTTATACCAAGTACAAGTGCGTATGGAACTCTAAATTTATCTGCAAGTCGCATTTGAGCCTTCATAGAACCTTTACCGAGAGCACCTACGGTTTTGATTCCGTGTTCGCGAAGCTCTGAGATAAGAGGTAGGCATTTTTTCTTAGCGAGGTCTCCGAGTTGTGCAACAAAAACATGTAGACTGTCCTTTGAAGGTACTCGAATCTGTTCTTTTTTCATAAGCTCTATTACTCTTTCAAGCCCCATTCCAAATCCTATTGCGGGAGTCTGCGGTGCACCTCCCATAATTTCTACCAGTTTGTCATATCTTCCACCCCCACATACTGTATTTTGCTGACCCCCATTATCTACTGCTATAAATTCAAATACGGTTTGATTGTAATAATCAAGTCCACGAACAAGAGCTCCGTCTTCGGTATAATCTATTTTTAATTCTTTCAAATATTCAAGCACCTGAGCATGGTATTCTTTGCTTTCCTTTGAAATATAACCATCTGATTTTGGCGCCAGTTGCGCCAAAATCTTACAATCCCCTTCTTTACAATCCAGTACTCGAAGTGGGTTTGTATGTATTCTTCTTTTACAATCATCACAAAGAGAACGCTCTTTACCAATGAAGTAATTTTGAAGAGCTTCAGCATATTTTTCACGTGAATCAAAATCACCTATGTTATTTATTTTAAGTTTTGTGAGTGCATAAATCCCACAATCTTCAAGTACAGTTTTTGATAATTGAATTATCTGTGCATCTAGAGCCGGATCTTTTTCCCCTATCACTTCCAATCCAAATTGCCAAAATTGTCTGTATCGCCCCTTTTGAGGTTTGTCATACCTGAAATGCGGTTCTATATAATAAAGTTCAACCGGCTGTGGCCAATTGACCATGCCGTTTTCAATATATGAGCGAACAACACCGGCAGTACTTTCCGGTTTAAGTGTCAATGATCTTCCACCTTTATCTTCAAACGTATACATTTCTTTGCCAACAATATCTGTTTCTTCACCAATTCCACGGGTAAATACCTCTGTATGCTCAAATATAGGAGTTGTAATTCTTCTGAAACCGGCTTGCCTACATCTATGACGAATCACCTTTTTCAAAAAAGTATAATATTCATGATCATGCGGCAAAATATCATTTACCCCCTTCACCGCCTGGCATCTTGTAAATTTATCTTTAACATCCTTATCTTCTTTAGCATCGTCTTTTTTGGCAGCCGTCATATAAACATTGGATTAAAATATGCCACCTGAGTATACCAAAAAACTTAATCCTTGCAATGCCAGCTATTTAATTTCTTCTTATTTTAATAAAACTTAAGTTGAGTATCAGGTATGGAATTTTGCCAGGCTTTGTATTGTTCCGGGTTTGCCATATATCTGAAATAAGCGACAGCCCCGAGCATGGCGGCGTTGTCTGTGCAAAATTTGAGAGAAGGGTAGAGGATGCGTGGGCCTCCGATGTTTTGTGGGAAAGTTGCTTCAAGCATTCCCCTGAGCCGAAGATTCGCAGAGACTCCGCCCGCAATATGAATTTCTTTTGGATTTGTGAGTTCGGCTGCCTTTTTTAATTTTATGAGAAGTGTATCGCAAATAGTGTGTTCAAAACTAGCTGCCATATCCGGTACTAATTTTTCAAATTCGATTCCAATATTGTCATGTTTGCCACCTCCATTTTCTAAAATCAAAGTCCGCATAGCCGTCTTGAGTCCGGAGAAGCTAAAATTGAAATCACTAGCATGTTCGTTGTACATCATTGCGCGTGGCAATTTGTATTTATTTGGATCACCGGGCGCAAAGCCATTTGCCTTATTCCCCTTTGAGGCTGTTTTTTGTATTTCAGGGCCTCCGGGATATCCGAGTCCGAGCATTCGTGCTACTTTGTCAAAAGCTTCACCGGCGGCATCGTCCAAAGTCTCGCCAAGTAATTCATATTCCCCATGATTTCTCATAGTTATTAGTTGATTATGCCCTCCGGATACGGTGAGAATCAAAATTGGAAATTTGTTTTTTTGATCTCTCTCTATGTCATACGGCAGAATCTCATGTACAAATGTGCCGTCATCATGCTTTTCGCAATTATCTGTAAGCCAGCTTGCATATAGATGACCTTCTATGTGGTGGATTGGGATTATAGGTTTGTTCCAAATCAAACTAAGTGCAGTTGCAGCATTGTTGCCGACCATCAAGCACCCAAGTAATCCGGGCCCCTGTGCTACTGCTATGGCATCTATTTTGTCGATCACAGCTTCGAGTTTTTGTATTGTATCGTGCCCTTCCAATATTCCCATTTTGACTCCTCCTTGCCTAAGTGCCTCATTTACAACCGGCACTATCGCCTCGACGTGCCGTCGAGCCGCCACCTCCGGGACAACTCCACCGGTTTTATTGTGCTCCGCAATTTGAGAATAAATCACATTACAATAAACTATCATTCCATCTTCAACGATCGCTACAGAGGTTTCATCACAAGTTGATTCTATCGAGAGAATTATCACTTAAATATTTAGTAAGTTATACTTAGTTTATTGAAAAATTCGTACAATTTATAACATAAAATCAGTATGTGCATCATACAGTGTCATTTTTTGTCATGCAATAATCACATTTTAATTGGCATCTTTGATATAAAAACAAACATTCGAAGGTGAGTAAAGCGCCACCATGCAACATTTCTGAAAATCGTCCAGTCGAAATATCATTTTACGGCTTCCGCTTGCGCGTTTTTAACATTTTTATGTTGACTCAAAATGGTGAGTAAGTGGTAGTATTTTCATAGAAAAATAACCGACTTTCTCATTCAAAAGCAATTTCATAATTACACGCTCATGAACCAAGCCCAAACAATTTTTCAAAAACAAAATGAAACACAAACATCCAAAGAGCAAATTAACGATCTCCATCTCGAATTTCAAGCTTGTGGCAAAAATGCGAAAGAATGGATTCAAAAATGTAAAATGCTACTT